>DWZE01000061.1 GCA_019118325.1 Candidatus Bacteroides intestinavium | reverse complement strand
AGAAAATGCACTATCTGACGATTCTTCCAAAACAGGTTCTTCCTCTGCATTCTGTTCCTGTCCGTTATCTGATGTCGATGAATCCGCAGCAGCTTCTGCCGCTGTTTCCGCCGCTCCCGGATCTACATATGCAAACGCCGTCATTGATGTACCAGCCATCATTGCAGCTGCAAGAACTGCAGCCGCAAGCTTTTTACTCCATTTTCTGTTCCTGATCATTTGTTTCATCCTCACTTTCCGTATTTGATTCTTTTTCTGAATCTATTTAAAAGTTCTATTCTTATAGGATATTCTTTCATTCTGTTTTTAAATTCTTCATATTGTTGTTGTGCTAAAATAGTTGTTGGCACCAAGTAAACAACTTGTTTCTGATCCATTACAGCTTTAAAAGCTGCCCTTATTGCAACTTCTGTTTTTCCATAACCAACATCTCCACAAAGAAGCCTATCGATGGACGGTGGAGGATTAGCGGCCTCCGCCGCCGGCCTGCGCGCGGCTCTTGCCGTAGGCGATGAGCAGCCCCACGACCTGCGAGTAGCTGCGCTGCCCGCCCTCCACGCGGTTGCCGCGCAGGTAGAGTTCGTACACCTTGCTCTGCGCGTCGCCCACGAGGCGGTTGTACTTCGCCTGCCAATACGACTGGCTCTCGCGGGCCAGGCCGAGCACCTCGGGGCGGATGTCGCGGCAGAGGGCGTCGTATTCCGCAGGCGCCAGCAGGCGGTAGGCATTGTTCAGCACGTGGGGCAGGATGGACATCAGGCCGCTGAAGCGGATGGCCCGGATGCTCGTGCGGAGGCAGGCGAGGCAGGCATAGAAGTTGGCCTCGCCCTCGTCGGTGACGCCCAGCAGGTGGGCCAGTTCGTGCGCATACGTGGCAGGGTACTCGCCCGGGGGCACGTCGGCGTTGATGGTGAACTCGCCGAAGAAAGGCCCCATGCTGCCCTTGACCCCCACCATTGAGGCCAGGGGCGAGAAGAGCATCGTCTTCGCCTGCGGGCGGTCGTCGAAAGGCGGGTGGATGCCCAGCCCCGGCGACAGTTCGCGGTAGGCCACCACCACCTCGCGGCGCAGCACGTCGGCATTGACGGCCGTGTGCGGCGTGTACTCGGCGTTCAGGCGTTCCACATACCGCCGCGCGAAGTCACGGAAGTCGGCCTCGGTATATTCCGCCGGGGCGATGCCCGTCCGCCGGTAGAAGCCGGACTGCGCATAGTTCAGCCCCCAGGCCAGGTAGAACCACACGTAGACCCACACCACGTACTCCGCCGCGCCGGCCAGCCCCGTGCGCCACCGCCCCTTCCGCACATAACGCACGTAGAACGGCCACGCCGCCACGCCCGCAAGGCTGAGGGCGATGAACAAGTCGCCCACCGCGAAAGGCACCGGCCCGGACACGTCGGACAGCAGCTCGCCTACCACCGGGTAGACATGCCGCGCGTACACGTCGCCCCATCCCGGCACCGCCTGCACCAGGATGACAACCGCCACCAGCACCGCCAGCAAGCACCGGCGCACCAGCCGCCCGCCGGCCCGTCCGCGCCTGCCGTGCGGACGGGCCGTGGCGGGATATTCCTCATTGTTCCTGTCCATAATCTGTCGTCGCTTGAAGTTTAACCGCCCAAATGTACGGCAAAAATGCGGGATGTGGAATAAACAAGCGCAGATTTCCAAGATAATTTGTAATTTTGCGCCCATTATCAATCTAATCAACAACGACATGGAATTAGCAAGCAAATACAACCCCGCCGACGTGGAGGGAAAGTGGTACCAGTACTGGCTGGACCACCATCTTTTCAGTTCCAAACCCGATGGCCGCGAGCCCTACACCGTGGTGATTCCCCCGCCCAACGTGACGGGTGTGCTCCACATGGGCCACATGCTGAACAATACCATCCAGGACATCCTCGTCCGCCGCGCCCGCATGGAGGGCAAGAACGCCTGCTGGGTGCCCGGCACCGACCACGCCTCCATCGCCACCGAGGCCAAGGTGGTGAACAAGCTGGCCGCGCAAGGCATCAAGAAGACCGACCTGACCCGCGACGAGTTCCTGCGCCACGCCTGGGACTGGACGAACGAACACGGCGGCATCATCCTGAAGCAGCTCCGCCGTCTCGGCGCCTCCTGCGACTGGGACCGCACCGCCTTCACCATGGACGAGAAGCGCAGCAAGAGCGTCATCAAGGTGTTCGTGGACCTTTACAACAAGGGACTCATCTACCGCGGCGTGCGCATGGTCAACTGGGACCCCAAGGCCCTGACCGCCCTCAGCGACGAGGAAGTCATCTATAAGGAGGAGCACGGCAAGTTCTACTACCTCAGGTACTACGTGGCCGATGACGACCTCTCCGGCGAGACGGGCGATGAGCGGGAAGTCATACATCGCGACGCCACGGGCCGCCGCTACGCCGTCGTGGCCACCACCCGCCCCGAGACCATCATGGGCGACACGGCCATGTGCATCAACCCCGCCGACCCCAAGACGCACTGGCTCCGCGGCAAGCGGGTCATTGTCCCCCTGGTAGGCCGCGTCATCCCCGTCATCGAGGACGAATACGTGGACATGGAGTTCGGTACGGGTTGCCTGAAGGTGACGCCCGCCCACGACGTCAACGACTACATGCTGGGCGAGAAGCATAACCTGCCCAGCATCGACATCTTCAACGACAACGGCACCCTCAGCGAAGCCGCCGGCCTCTACGTGGGCATGGACCGCTTTGACGTGCGCCGCCAGATTGAGAAAGACCTCGATGCCGCCGGACTGCTGGAGAAGGTCGAGGCCTACACCAACAAGGTAGGTTTCTCCGAACGCACCAACGTGCCCATCGAGCCGAAACTCTCCATGCAGTGGTTCCTCAAGATGCAACACTTTGCAGACATGGCCCTGCCCCCCGTGATGGAGGACAAGCTGAAGTTCTATCCCGCCAAGTACAAGAACACGTATCGCAACTGGCTGGAGAACATCAAGGACTGGTGCATCAGCCGCCAGCTATGGTGGGGACACAGCATCCCGGCCTGGTACCTGCCCGAAGGCGGATACGTCGTGGCCGAGACGCCCGAACAAGCCCTGGAGTTGGCACGGGCAAAGTCTGGCAAAGACCTGAGCTTGGCAGACCTTCGCCAGGACGAGGACTGTCTCGACACGTGGTTCTCTTCGTGGCTGTGGCCCATCTCCCTCTTCGACGGCATCAACACCCCCGGTAACGAGGAAATCAAATACTACTATCCCACGAGCGACCTCGTGACCGCCCCGGACATCATCTTCTTCTGGGTGGCCCGCATGATTATGGCCGGCTATGAGTACATGGGCGACATGCCCTTCCGCAACGTCTACTTCACAGGGATTGTGCGCGACAAGCTGGGCCGCAAGATGTCCAAGTCGCTGGGCAACTCGCCCGACCCGCTGGAGCTGATAGACAAGTTCGGAGCCGACGGCGTGCGCATGGGCATGATGCTCTCTGCCCCGGCCGGCAACGACATCCTCTTCGACGAGGCCCTGTGCGAGCAAGGACGCAACTTCTGCAACAAGATATGGAACGCCTTCCGCCTCATCAAGGGCTGGGAGGTGAGCGACGAGGCCGCTGTGCCCGAAGCTTCCGTCCTGGCCATGCGCTGGTTCGAGGCGAAGCAGAGCGCCGTGGCAGCCGAGGTGGCCGACCTCTTCTCGAAGTATCGCTTGAGCGAGGCCCTGATGGCCGTCTACAAACTCTTCTGGGACGAGTTCTCCGCCTGGTATCTGGAGATGATCAAGCCCGCTTACGGCCAGCCCGTCAGCCGCGAGGTGTACGACCGCACCATCGGCTTCTTCGACAACCTCCTGCACCTGCTCCATCCCTTCATGCCCTTCATCACCGAGGAGTTGTGGCAACACATCGCCGAGCGCCGGGAGGGCGAGAGCCTGATGGTCAGCCCGATGGGAGCCACCCTTCCCGCCGACGAGGTGCTGCTCCGGCAGTTCGAGGCCGTGAAGGAGGTCATCAGCAACATCCGCGCCATCCGTTTGCAGAAGAACATCGCGCAGAAGGAGACACTGGAACTCCAGGTGGTGGGACAGAACCCCATCGAACCGTTCAACACCGTGCTGGTGAAGATGTGCAACCTCTCTGCCATCTCCGTGGTGGAAGCCAAGGCCGACGGAGCCGCCGCCTTCATGGTGGGCACCACGGAATATGCCGTTCCCCTGGGCAACCTCATCGACGTGGAAGCCGAGATTGCCCGCATGGAGGCTGAGCTGAAGCACAAGGAAGGTTTCCTGCAGGGCGTACTGAAGAAACTCTCCAACGAGAAGTTTGTGGCCCATGCTCCCGCTGCCGTCATCGAACTGGAGCGCAAGAAGCAGGCCGATGCCGAGAGCATCATCAAGTCGCTGAAGGAGAGCATCGCGGCGCTGAAGAAGGCATGAAGGCGCGTGCAATGATTCAGTTGAAAGACCTGTCCGTCGGTTATCGCACGAAGCACGGCACGGAAGCGGTGGCTTCCAGCCTGAATGCCGGGATACGTAGCGGTGAACTGACTTGCTTATTGGGTGCCAACGGGGTGGGGAAGTCCACCCTGTTGCGCACCCTTTCTGCTTTCCAGCCCAAGCTGGGCGGACATATATATATAAAAGGTAAGGAACTGGAGGAGTATGCCGACCGCGAGTTGGCGTGCCTGCTGGGCGTGGTGCTGACCGAGCGTTCCGACGTGCACGACCTCTCTGTGGCCGACCTGATAGGCTTGGGGCGCAGTCCCTACACCGGTTTTTGGGGAACTTTGCACCGGGAAGACCGCGAGGCCGTGGACCGGGCGGTGGCTTTGGTGGGCATTGAGGACTTGATGGGGCGGATGTCCGATACGCTGAGCGACGGCGAGCGTCAGAAGGTGATGATTGCCAAGGCCCTGGCACAGGAGACGCCCGTCATCCTCCTGGACGAGCCGACAGCCTTTCTCGACTTTCCCAGCAAGGTGGAAATCATGCTGCTGCTCCACGACCTCAGCCGCGAGACCGGCAAGACCATTTTCCTCTCCACGCACGACCTGGACCTGGCCCTCCAGCTGGCGGACAAGGTCTGGCTGCTGGACCGGACACAAGGCCTGGCGGTCGGCACGCCCGAGGATTTGGCCTTGGACGGCACCTTGTCCCGTTATTTCCAGCGTTCGGGTGTCGCTTTCGACCCGGACAGCGGGCTGTTTCGGGTGAATCGTCCTTGTTCCCGTCGGGTTTGCCTCAAGGGCACGGGGTCACGGGCAGCGATGATACAGAAAGCACTCCGCCGCAACGGCATCGAGGCCGGCCGCGAAGTGCTTTCCGATACTTGTGTGGAGGCAGGTGATGAGCATTATCTCCTGACGGGTCTCGGGCGCGAGCCGCAGGCGGCATCGTCTGTGGAGGAGTTGCTCCGTCTGCTGGTTACTTCTTCTTCATGATACTGTTGATGACGCGCACGCTGGACACCAGCTTGTTGGTGGAGGTGAACACGTCCACGTTCCACACGTGCGATGAGCGTCCCTTGTGGACGATGGTGCCCACGGCGCGCACGGTGTCGCCCTCGTGCGCAGAGGAAATATGGTTGCCGCTCACCTGCATTCCCACGACAATCTCGTCGGGCTTGACGGTAATCATGGAGCCCAGTCCGGCCACGGTCTCGGCCAGGGCTAGTGTGGCGCCGCCGTGCAGGATGCCGAAGGGTTGGCGGGTACGCTGGTCCACGGGCATGGTGGCTTCGATGCGGTCTTCCGAGGCGTAGGTGTACTGGATGCCCAGGTTGCCCATCAAGGCGGTCTTGCCCACCTCGTTCAAGAAGTCCAGCGGGATTTCAGAAGCGTGTACCTCGGCCAGGATGGCTTTCTCCACGGCCTGTGCCACGCCGTCTTCCTCGTTGGTTCCGGTCACCTGGTCGGCGCAGACCTTCACTGAGTCGGGGGCGTGCCCCATGGCTACGGCCAGTCCGGCCATCTGCAACATCGTCACGTCGGCCACGCCATCGCCGATGGCCATGGTCTCTTCGCGGCTGATGCCCAGTTCTTCCAGCAGGACGCCGATGGTGTTGGCCTTGTCGATGCCCCAGGGAACGGCCTCCAGGTAGAATGGTTCGGAGGGGAACACGTCCAAGGTACCGGCCAGGCGTTTCTTCCATTTGGATTCCAGGTCGGCCAGGGCGTCATAGTCGTCGCTCACCAGCATCACCTTGCAAGGGGAGAAGTCGATGGCGGCGGAGAATTCGTCCTCTTTGATGATTTTCAGCCCGTTCAGTGCGGCTTCCTGGCGGATGTGCGGGTTGTCCGGATTGCTGGTCAGGATGGTGTCATCGTGGTAGGTGAAGATGTCGAAGTTGTTCTTCCGGGCCTTTTTCTCCAGGTAGGGGATCAGTTCGGGGTTGATGCGGCGTTCGAAGATGATTTCCCCGTTTTCGGCCTTGATGATCTGGCAGCCGTTGTATGAGATGACATAGCCGCCGTAGTTTCCCAGTTCCAGGGCCTTGGCCAGAGGGATGATGCCGTAGGTCGGCCGGCCGGATGCCAAGGCTATCTTGACGCCGGCTTGTTGCACTTTCAGCAGGGCACTCAGGGTGCGCTTGCTGATCTGTCGTTCGTTGTTGAGCAATGTCCCGTCTACGTCCAGGACTAATAGTTTGTACTTCATGGCCTTTGGTTGTTTAGACGTTTGAGGTACAAATATAGGAAATACTTTTGAATGGACAGCCTAAAGAATGTAAAACTTTTCCTTGTCAGATGGAACTTTTGTAATTTGCTGATGAGTAGGGATTTGCTCGGGGCTTTTTCCGGGAAAGGGCGGAGTATACTCCGTCCGTGGGCGGGGACTACTCCGGATGAGGGCGGGGACTACTCCGTCCGCGGGCCGCGATATCCCTCCGGTGGGGCGGGTATATGGCTTCTTTCAGCGGACGTCGGCTCCCCACATCATCTTGTTGCGCAGGGTGTCGAAGAAGCGGTGGTTGACTCGTTTCACTACCTTGATGGTGTGCGCGGCCTTGGCGATGGTCAGGCGGGTGGTCTCCCGGCACGACTCGCTGCGTCCGTCGATGGCCACCAGGAAGTTGTGGCTCCGGCTTTCCACGTCGAGGGTTATCTCACGGTCGTCGCAGATGACGATGGGGCGGATGTTGAGGCTGTGGGGTGCCACGGGGGTGAGGGCGATGGTCCTGCTGTCCGGTGCGATGATGGGGCCTCCCACGCTGAGCGAGTAGGCCGTCGAGCCGGTGGGGGTGGCCACGATGAGTCCGTCGGCCTGATAGGTGGCCAGGGGCATGCCGTCGATGGTGGCCCGGATGGTGATCATGGAGGAACTGTCCCGCTTCAGTACGGCGATTTCATTCAATGCGTATGGTTCGTGCGTCAGGCGCGGCTCGTCACATTTCAGTTGCAGTACGCTACGTTCCTCAATGCGGTAGCGGCCTTCGTGCAACTCGTTGAAGGTGTCCTCCATTTCTTCGGGCGAGATGTCTGCCAGGAATCCCAGGCGGCCCGTATTGATGCCCAGGATGGGGATGCCTTTACCGCTTACGCGGCTGGCTGCTTTCAGGAAGGTGCCGTCGCCGCCCAGGCTGATGACCATATCGGCTTGGAAATGGCCGTCGTCGAACAGCTCGAAGGGAGGTAGAGCCAGTCGTAAGTCGCGGATTAGGAAGTCATGGAAGTCCCGGCTGATGCAAAGCTCGGCCCGATGCTGCTCCAGCAACCGGAACAATCGTTCGGCGTGGAGGGACTTCTTGGCTTGGTAGGTGTTACCGAATAGGGCGAATCTCATGTTTCTTTCTCGTTTACCGGGGTGCAAAGATGGCATTTTTTTTGCAGAATGCAGCCAAGGTATCACTATTATTTGTACTTTTGCCGCAAAACTATAACATGAAATTATGACTAAACTGAGTGTGAACATCAACAAGGTGGCCACATTGCGCAATGCGCGGGGTGGCAATGTCCCTGATGTATTGAAAGTTGCGCAGGACTGCGAGCGTTTTGGCGCGGACGGCATCACGGTGCATCCGCGTCCGGACGAGCGGCATATCCGCAAGAGCGATGTCTACGCGTTGCGTCCCTTGCTCCGCACCGAGTTCAATATCGAGGGCTATCCCGCGCGCGAGTTCATCGATCTGGTGCTGAAGGTGAAGCCCCACCAGGTGACGCTGGTGCCCGACAGCCCCACGCAACTGACTTCCAACGCCGGGTGGGACACCAAGACCCATCAGGCTTTCTTGTCCGAGGTGCTCGAAGCCTTCAAGCAGGTGGGCATCCGGACGTCTGTATTTGTCTCCACCGATGCGGAGATGATAGAATATGCAGCCAAGGCCGGTGCCGACCGGGTGGAGTTGTACACCGAGCCATACGCTACCGCTTATCCCAAGAATCCCGAAGAGGCTGTCGCTCCTTTTGTAGAGGCAGCCACGGTGGCACGTAAGTTGGGCCTGGGCCTGAATGCCGGGCACGACCTGAACCTGCAGAACCTGAACTTCTTTTATAAAAACATCCCTTGGCTGGACGAAGTCTCGATAGGGCACGCGCTGATCAGCGATGCCTTGTATCTGGGCCTGCAACGTACCATCGAGGAATATAAAAACTGCTTGCATTGAGTATGGACGCATTGATGCTTTTGGCCCAGGCGGCCGGTTCGCTGAGCGACACGATTGCGGGTGCCAATCCGGTGCTGACACCGGTAGGGGCAGCCGAGGAAATGAACTTGTGGGACATGGCCGTCAAGGGCGGCTGGATCATGATTGTGCTGGGCGTGATGTCGCTCATCGGATTCTACATCCTCTTCGAGCGCAACTACATCATCCGCAAGGCCGGCAAGGAAGACCCGCTCTTCATGGACAAAATCAAGGACTACATCCTGGGGGGCGAAATCAAGGCGGCCATTGCCTATTGCCGCAGTGTCAACACCCCTTCGGCACGTATGATTGAGAAAGGTATAACCCGTCTGGGACGCCCCGTGAACGATGTGCAGGCTGCCATCGAGAACGTGGGAAATATCGAGGTGGCGAAGCTGGAGAAAGGCCTTACCATCATGGCCACCATTGCCGGAGGCGCGCCGATGCTGGGATTTCTTGGTACGGTGACAGGTATGGTGAAGGCCTTCTTCGAGATGGCCAATGCCGGCAACAACATTGATATCACCCTGCTCTCCGGCGGCATCTACGAGGCCATGATTACCACCGTGGGTGGCCTGATTGTGGGCATTATCATGATGTTCGCCTACAATTACCTGGTGACCCTGGTGGACGGAGTGGTCAACAAGATGGAGGCCAAGACCATGGCATTCATGGACTTGCTGAACGAACCCGCCAATTGATAGAACCTTGTAAACGAACGAGCAGTGTTAAAACGCAGAGCTAAAATATCGCCCACCTTCAGCATGGCGTCCATGACGGACCTCATATTCCTGTTGCTGATCTTCTTCATGATAACCTCGACGGTGGTTTCGCCCAACGCCATCAAGGTGTTGCTTCCGCAAGGCAAAGAGCAGACCTCGGCCAAACCTTTGACGCGTGTCATCATTGACAAGGAACTGAACTATTATGCGGCCTTCGGCAATGACCGCGAGCAGCTTGTCACGTTGGAAGAGTTGCCCGCTTTCCTGAAGTCCTGCGCCGAGCGTGAGCCGGAGATGTACGTGGCTCTTTATGCCGACGTTTCCGTGCCCTACGGGGAAATCGTGAAGGTGCTCAACATCGCCAACGAGAACCACTTCAAGATGGTGTTGGCCACGCGCCCGCCCGATGAGAAAAGTGCTGAATGAAGAAATCAAGGAGCAAAGAAGGTGATGATGCCTTCACTTCTTAACCCCTATAATAAATATAATAGGTATCACACATCATGACGGATCCGAAGAAGAAAGGAAAATACATAGGCATGCTGGGAGCCGTGCTGGTGCACGGAGTTTTCATCGTGTTCTTGTTCCTGATGGGCTTCACCCTGCCCGAACCGCAGGAGGAGAGCGGCGTACCCGTGATGCTGGGCGATGTGCCCCAAGCTTCCGGCTGGTCGGACCCCTCGTTGGTGGAGGTGGAGACAATGCCTGCCGAGGCGGTTGTGCCCCAAGAATCCGTGGAGCAGGAACTCCTCACGCAGGATCTGGAGGAAACGGTGACCTTGACCCCCGAATCGAAAAAGGAGGCGGAAGTCCCCGAAAAGACTGAAGCCGAGAAAGCAGAAGAGGCCCGCAGATTGGCCGAAGAACGCGCCGAGCGCGAGCGTCGCGAGGCCGAGGAAGCAGCCCGTCGCCGGGTGGCCGGCGCTTTTGGCAAGGGCTCCAAGATGGGAAGCCGGGGCGATGCAGCGACGGGTGAAGGCATGCAGGGCAGTCCGCAGGGCAATGCGGAGACGGGTGCCTCTACGGGTGTGGGCGGCTATGGCGAGTTCAATCTGGGGGGGCGCTCCATCGGGGCAGGCGGATTGCCACGCCCGGTGTACAACGTGCAGGACGAGGGACGTGTGGTGGTGACCATCACCGTGAATCCGGCAGGGCATGTGATTGCCACCGAAATAAACAAGCAGACCAATACCGTCAATCCCGCCTTGCGCAAGGCTGCCCTGGAGGCGGCCAGGAAGGCAAGGTTCAATGCGGTGGAGGGGCTGACCAACCAAGTGGGAACAATAACGTATTATTTTAACCTAAAGTAAAAAGGAGAATTAGATTATGGGTACAGTGTATGTATTCTTCGCCGATGGCTTTGAAGAAATGGAGGCCTTTGCAGCCGTGGACATTCTGAGACGTGCCGGTGTGCAGGTGCAGATGGTGACGGTGACGGAGAACGAAATCGTGAAGGGCGCCCATGGCGTGCCCGTGTTGTGCGACAAGAACATCGTGAATTGTGACTTCTTCGATGCCGAGATGCTGGTATTGCCCGGTGGACTGCCCGGCGCAACGACCTTGAACGAGTGCGAAGATTTGCGCAAGTTGCTGGTGCGTTTCGCCCAGGAGGGCAAGAACATTGCTGCCATCTGCGCTGCTCCGATGGTGCTGGGCAACCTGGGGTTGCTGAAGGGTAAGAAAGCCACCTGCTATCCGGGCTTTGACAAATACCTGGAGGGGGCCGAATATACCGGCGCCTTGGTGGAGAAAGACGGTAACATCATCACCGGAAAGGGACCGGGCGCTTGCCTGAAGTTCGGTCTGGCTCTGGTGGAACACCTCTGCGGCAAGGAGAAAGTGAAAGAACTGGAAGAGGCCATGTGCCTCCGTTAAAGCGGTATCGCCCATGGATTACGCATTGATCGTGGCCGGAGGCAAAGGCCTGCGCATGGGGACGGACCTCCCCAAGCAATTTCTTCCGATAGGGGGGAAACCCGTGCTGATGCGCACGTTGGAGGCTTTCCACGCTTACGATGAGGCGATGCGGATCATATTGGTACTCCCGCACGACCAGCAGGCTTATTGGCAAGGGTTATGCGCGGAGTATCGTTTTACAGTACCCCACCTCGTGGCCGAGGGCGGAGAAACGCGCTTCCACTCCGTGCGTAACGGGTTGGTGCTGGTGGAGGCACCTGGACGGGTGGGGGTGCATGATGGGGTGCGGCCTTTCGTCTCGCGGGAGGTGATGGCCCGTTGTTATGCACTGGCCTCTGAGCGGCAGGCTGTGGTGCCGGTGATACCCGTGGTGGATACTGTTCGCCACTTGACTGGCGGGGAAAGCAGGACGGTCAACCGCGATGAATACTGCCTGGTGCAGACGCCCCAAGTATTCGATGTGGAACTCCTGAAGCGGGCTTACGAGCAGTCCTATACGCCGGCATTCACGGACGATGCCTCGGTGGTGGAGGCTTTGGGCGTATCCGTCACCCTGACAGAGGGCAACCGCGAGAACATCAAGATAACCACGCCTTTTGACCTTCGGGTGGCCGAAGCCTTGCTATGATGGCCTATGCTTGACCTGACCACGCGTGACATTAAGTACCTGACAGGCGTCGGCCCGCAACGTGCGTCCCTGTTCAATAAGGAACTGGGCATTTTCTCCATGCACGACCTCCTCTATTATTTCCCTTATAAATATGTGGACAGAAGCCGTATCTATACCATCCGTGAGATAGACGGTAATATGCCCTATATCCAGTTGAAAGGCGAAATCCGGGGCTTTGAGCTGGCGGGAGAGGGGCGCGGACAACGCCTGGTGGCCCACTTCACGGATGGGACGGGGTTTGTGGACTTGGTGTGGTTTCAAGGCATCCAGTATGCCACCGGCAAATATAAGGTACGTCGGGAATATATCGTCTTCGGCAAGCCCACTGCCTATAACGGACGCTTCAACATTCCCCATCCGGATATCGACGAGGTGTCCGAAGTATCCCTTTCTTCGATGGGGCTCCAACCCTATTACAACACAACGGACCGCATGAAGCGGAGTTCGCTCAATTCGCGTGCCATCGAACGGATAATGGCCAATCTTCTCAAGCAAGTCAATGAGCCTCTGCCCGAAACCCTTTCGCCTGCCATCTTGGCTGAGCACCACCTGATGCCCTTGACCGACGCCTTGCGCAACATTCATTTCCCAGTCAATGCAGAGATGCTCCGCAAGGCGCAATACCGCCTGAAGTTCGAGGAACTGTTTTACGTCCAGCTCAACATCCTGCGTTACGCCAAGGATCGTCAGCGGCGTTACCGGGGATATGTGTTCGGTAGAGTGGGCGAGTTGTTTAATACATTTTATTCTCAACATCTGCCATTTGAACTGACCGGCGCTCAAAAGCGCGTGCTGAAAGAAATCCGGCGCGACCTTGGCTCAGGGCGCCAGATGAATCGTCTGCTTCAGGGCGACGTGGGGAGTGGAAAGACGCTCGTGGCCCTGATGAGTATGCTGATAGCCTTGGACAACGGATATCAGGCATGTATGATGGCTCCCACCGAAATCCTGGCCAATCAGCATTATGAGACCATCCGTCATTTCCTGAAGGGGATGGATATCCGTGTAGAGTTATTGACCGGCTCTATCAAGGGGAAGCGCCGTGAGGCTATTCTCTTGGGGCTCCTGTCGGGGGAGGTGCGTATCCTGATAGGTACGCATGCCTTGATAGAGGACACGGTGCACTTTGCCTCCCTGGGCTTGGCCGTGATTGACGAGCAACATCGTTTTGGGGTGGAGCAACGCGCCCGTTTGTGGACGAAGAGTGACCGGCCGCCTCATGTCCTGGTGATGACGGCTACTCCCATCCCCCGTACGCTGGCCATGACGCTCTACGGGGATTTGGATGTGTCGGTCATAGACGAGTTGCCCCCCGGGCGCAAACCTATAGCCACTATCCACCAGTTTGATAACCGGCGCGAGAGCCTCTATCGCTCCGTCCGCAAGCAGATTGAGGAGGGAAGGCAGGTGTATTTTGTTTACCCCCTGATTAAGGAAAGTGAGAAAATCGACCTGAAGAACCTGGAGGAGGGTTATGAACTGATTTGTGCGGCTTTTCCTGATTGCCGGGTGTGTAAGGTGCATGGCAAGATGAAACCCGCAGAGAAGGATGCACAGATGCAACTCTTCGCTTCGGGTGAGGCACAGATTATGGTGGCCACCACGGTAATCGAGGTGGGAGTCAATGTGCCCAATGCTTCGGTGATGGTCATTGAAAATGCAGAACGTTTCGGCCTCTCCCAATTACACCAGTTGCGGGGCAGGGTGGGGCGTGGAGCCGACCAATCCTATTGCATCCTGGTGACGGGGTATAAACTGGCTGAGGATACCCGTAAGCGTTTGGAAATCATGGTGCGAACCAACGATGGGTTCGAAATAGCCGAAGCCGACCTCAAACTCCGCGGCCCCGGAGACCTGGAGGGCACCCAGCAGAGCGGCATTGCCTTCGACCTGAAAATTGCGGACATTGCCCGCGACGGGCAACTCCTGCAATACGTGCGCGAGGTGGCTCAGCGTGTGGTAGATGCTGACCCCAACGGAGAGCAGCCCGAAAACGAAATCCTCTGGCGTCAACTGAAGGCTTTGCGCAAAAGCAACATTAACTGGGCGGCTATCAGCTGAAGTCTTTGCCGAATAAAGGCGGGCACTCCTCGAAAGAAAGGCAAGGGCACCTCCAAAGATTGCTTTGTTCGAGAATGTGTTGTAAAACATGTTTCTTATATGTTATTGTGGTATAGGTGGTTATAAAGGAACGCACGCATACTTTTTCATTCAGAAATAAAAAAATAGTTAAGAGGGGATTCGCCCATTGGAAAAGAAGTAGTAACTTTGAGGGAATTTTTAATAAACCCTATTACGAACAGGAGTTACGACCCCAAAATAGAGACAGAAACGAATGAAATTGCCCATGATTAAAACCCTGTGTCTGGCCGCGATGACGGTATTCGGCGCGAATGCCTTCTCGCAAGATCTGATAGCCCGCCAGGCACCCATCGACCGGAAACTGAAGACGGTTGATTCACTGGCCCTCCAAAAACAAATTCGTGTGGAGCAATCCCTTTACCCCGCATTTGATATATACCCTTCCTGGAATAATGACGTGGTGGCCGCCTACAAGGATGCCATCGTCCCCGAATCCTTCACTTTCGACCTTACTGGTTTTTGCATGCCTACTGAGCACACCAAGATAACCGATGTGTTCGGTTACCGTCCGCGGCGCAGACGTCGTCATGAGGGGCTGGACATCAAGGTGTATGTGGGCGATACCATCCGTGCGGCCTTCGACGGCAAGGTGCGTGTGGTGAAGAATCAAGGGCGTCGTGGGTATGGCAAATATCTGGTCATCCGCCACGATAATGGCTTGGAAACCCTCTACGGACACTTGTCCAAGCAATTGGTCGAAGTCGACCAATTAGTGAAAGCCGGAGAACCCATTGCCTTGGGCGGTAACACGGGGCGCTCCACAGGGTCTCACCTCCACTTTGAAACTCGTTTCTTGGGTAAGCCCCTGAATCCTGCCCTGATGTTCGATTTCGAGAAGCAGGACATCGTGGCTGATACTTATACATTCCACAAAGACAAGGCTGATTCGAAGAAGGGCACATCGCCCAAGGGACTTTTCTATAAGGTCAAGAAGGGCGATACGCTGGCCAAAATTGCTCGCCGGCAAGGGACCACGGTCAGCCAGCTTTGCAAGCTGAACCGCATCACGCGCCGCACCATTCTGCGCCCGGGTCAGGTATTGCGTTGCTCATAGAAAAACGTAGACAATCATAACGTGGGGGGCACTTTAATATAATTTAGAGTGCCCTCCTTTTCTTTTATCTCATATTATTCCTACCTTTGCATACATTTTTTAAGGATATGAAGGATACCAAAGAGCAATTCGAGCACATCCTGGCCATCTGCCGGGACTTGTTTGCCAAGAAGTTGCACGATTACGGGCCTGCCTGGCGCATACTTCGTCCCGTGTCGGTGACCGACCAGCTTTATATCAAGGCAAACCGCATCCGCAGCATCGAGACAAAGGGCGTGGCCTTGGTGGACGAGGGCATCCGCTCCGAATTCATGGCCATTGTCAATTATGGCATTATCGGCTTGATTCAGTTGGAGTTGGGCTGTGCCGACAAGGCGGATATTTCCAATGAAGAGGCTTTGGCACTGTATGACAAATACGCCCATGCGTCCTTGGAGTTGATGTTGGCCAAGAACCACGATTATGACGAGGCTTGGCGGGGGATGCGTATCAGTTCATACACCGACCTTATCTTGATGAAGATATACCGCACCAAGCAGATAGAATCCCTTGCCGGCCAGACGCTGGTGTCGGAGGGCGTGGATGCTAACTATATGGATATGATTAACTATTCCGTGTTCGGCTTGATAAAGATAGAATTTGGAGACTGAGAGGAGATATATCGTTGAAGGGCTGGTGGTGAACATTTGCCGCTTCGTGCTGGGCATCACCTTCGTTTTTTCCGGCTTCGTCAAGGCGGTAGATCCCTTGGGCTTCTACTATAAAATGCAGGATTATCTGCTGGCCTTCGGCTTGGTGGAGTGGGTTCCCGCTATTCTCGTTCTTTTTTTCTGCATCGGCCTGGCTGCGGTGGAGTTTTGCGTGGGCGTCTTCCTTTGCTTCGGCATCCGGCGTCGTGTAGCAGCTCCAGTGTCTTTCCTCTTGCTGATGGTGATGACGCCGCTGACCCTCTACCTGGCGTTGTTCAATCCTGTGGAGGATTGCGGTTGCTTTGGCGATGCCTGGGTGCTGACCAATTGGGAGACTTTCGGCAAAAACATTTTGCTTCTCCTGGCGGCGTGGGTGGTGTGCAAGCGTCCGAAGCGCATCTGGCGGTTCATCTCTTCCAAGATGGAATGGATGGTTTCGATGTACTCCTTCCTGTTCATCTTCGTGTTTTCCTTTTATTGCCTGGTCAATCTGCCCGTGCTGGATTTTCGTCCTTATAAAATAGGCGTCAATATCCGCGAGGCCATGGAGATGCCCGAAGGGGCCAAGCCCAGTGTGTTCGAGGAACGTCTCGTCTACGAGAAGGAAGGAGAGCGGCGCGAGTTTACCTTGGAAACCCTTCCGGATAGTACCTGGACATTCGTAGAGCGTCGCTCCGTCTTGGTGGAGCAGGGATATGAGCCGCCTATACATAACTTTTATATGCTGGACGAGCGGACAGGTGCGGATATAGCGCCGGAAGTCCTGGCCGATACGAACTACGTATTCCTTCTCGTGGTGAACCATGTGGAGGAGGCGGATGACGGAAACATCGATCTTATCAACGAGATTTATGATTATAGCGTGGAGCATGGATATGGATTCTATGCCCTGACCGCATCTGCCCTGGACGACATCGAGTTGTGGAGTGACCGTACAGGGGCGGAATATCCTTTCTGCGCGGGCGAGGACACCGAGCTGAAGACCATCATACGCTCCAATCCCGGTCTCCTCCTTCTGAAGGGAGGTACTATCTACAACAAGTGGAGTGACAATCAGTTACCAGACGAGTATGACCTGACCGCTCCCCTTGACCGTCTGGAGATAGGACAGATGAAGGAGGTGAGTGACTTGCGCACTATAACTTATGTCCTTTTGTGGTTCTTTGTTCCCCTGACGTTGGTGGTGGCTGCAGACCTGGCCGTAATCAGGCGTCGCGAACGGAAACGCCTTGAACGTCAGGAGAAGGAAGGAACGCCTGAATAAGAAGAGATTCATTAACCCTTTAATAATAAACAATTATGAGAAAGAACATTGTTGCAGGAAACTGGAAAATGAACAAAACCCTCCAGGAGGGTATTGCTCTGGCAAAAGAACTGAATGAAATGCTGGCTAACGAGAAGCCCAATTGCGACGTCATCATCTGCACGCCGTTCATCCATCTGGCTTCGGTTACGCCCTTGGTAGACCCCGCTAAGATTGGTGTAGGTGCTGAAAATTGCGCCGACAAGGAGTCCGGTGCTTACACGGGTGAAGTTTCTGCCGCTATGGTGGCTTCCACGGGTGCCAAGTATGTCATCCTGGGTCATTCTGAGCGTCGTGCCTACTATCATGAGACGGTTGAGATCCTGGCCGAGAAAGTAAAGCTGGCTTTGGCTCACGGTCTGACTCCTATCTTCTGCATCGGCGAAGTGCTGGAAGAGCGCGAAGCTAACAAGCAGAACGAGGTGGTAGCCGCCCAATTGGCTTCCGTTTTCTCCCTTTCTGCCGAAGACTTCTCCAAGATTATCCTGGCTTACGAACCCGTTTGGGCCATCGGTACGGGCAAGACTGCTACGCCTGCCCAGGCTCAGGAAATCCACGCCTTCATCCGCTCGCAAGTGGCTGAGAAGTATGGCAAGGAAGTGGCTGAGAATTGCTCCATCCTCTACGGCGGTAGCTGCAAGCCCAGCAACGCCAAGGAACTCTTCGCCAATCCCGACGTGGATGGCGGCCTGATTGGTGGTGCCGCCCTGAAAGCTGCTGACTTCAAGGGCATCATCGATGCGTTCAACTAATTAGGCGAAGGACGAAGGATGAAGAATGGGGAATACCCGTTTCTCATTCTTCTCCTTCTGTTTTTAAGAACTTCTGTTGTATGAAAAGACTATTCATTCTCTTGTCGGCCTGCTTCTTGTGCGTACTCTACTCATCGGCGCAGAGCAAGAATATCATCTCCAGTTTGGAGAAGAACGTGCCCGGGCAGGGCAAGGTGACCATTCACCAGGATGCACGCATTGCGGCCTTGGTAGGTTCGGATGCCGTCCCCGTGAGTGCAGACGGAAGCCGTGTCATCAAGAAGGCCGGCTATCGCATCCAGGTCTATGCCGGCAACAATACCCGCGCCGCCAAGAACGCCGCCCATGCAGTGGGTGTCCGAGTCAAGGAACTTTTTCCCGACCTGCCTGTCTACACTTCCTTCAATCCGCCCCGTTGGCTATGTCGTGCAGGTGACTTCAGCACCATCGAGGAGGCCGATGCCGTGATGCGCCAATTGAGGGCCGTGGGCGATTTCAAGGCCGTATCCATTGTGCGCGAGCAAATCAATATACCGTTAGAATAAGGAGTCGGCAAGGCAACAGAGGAAGGCTCCTTGTCATCCTGCTTCCTGATTCCCTTGTCCCCTAAAAATAAAATAATCATGCTGCATAAAGAAGAAATCACATCTCCCCATTTGGAAGAACTGAAAGAACATTATCAACGCATACTTACCCTCTTGGGCGAGGATCCTACCCGTGAGGGCTTGCTCAAGACGCCCGAACGCGTGGCCAAGGCCATGCTGACCCTGACCGGAGGCTATGCCATGGATCCCCATGAAGTGCTACGCTCCGCCCGATTCAAGGAAGATTACAACCAGATGGTCATCGTGAAGGACATTGATTTCTTCTCCCTCTGCGAGCACCACATGCTTCCCTTCTATGGCAAAGCACACGTGGCCTATATCCCCAACGGATACATCACCGGCTTGAGCAAGATTGCCCGTGTGGTGGATATCTTTTCTCATCGCCTTCAGGTGCAGGAACGCATGACCCTGCAAATCAAACAATGCATTCAGGAAACTCTTAATCCCCTGGGCGTAATGGTGGTTATCGAGGCGCGACACATGTGCATGCAGATGCGCGGGGTGGAGAAGCAGAATGCCATCACCACCACTTCCGATTTCTCCGGGGGCTTCAACCAAGCCAAGACGCGGGAGGAATTCATGAACCTGATTAGACGGAGTGAACTGTAAGGAATCTGGGGAGTTGGAGGGCTTTTTAGGAATGACAGGCCAATCATGCGCCCGGCGATTATCTGATAAGGCTAAAAATATCGTCTTCACCCGTTGGCGGAATTAATTGGAGCATGAAAGCCTACGAGCGGGGATATCTCCGGGCCGAGGCGGAGATATCTGCGGACAAGGACGGAGATATCTTCGGACAAAAGCGGAGATATCTACCCGCAAAGCCGCACAAGGGACTGGCAGATAAAGTGTATATTGTGGTCATAATTCCGCCAACGGGTCGTCTTCTAATTGCCTGAGCGAAGCGGCAGTTCCCTCCGGCTCCTGAAAAATCCTCCTAAAAATCTAACACAATTTATCACTTCTTCCCTTACACTTCTCAACTATTATCGTTAATTTTGCGGCCAAATGAAACGATATTCTAATCATCAGTAGTATATGGCAAAGATAACCAAAGAAGCCGCCTTGCTCTATCACTCCATGGGCAAGCCGGGAAAAATTGAAGTAATCCCTACCAAACCTTA
This sequence comes from Candidatus Bacteroides intestinavium, assembly GCA_019118325.1. GTDB lineage: Bacteria > Bacteroidota > Bacteroidia > Bacteroidales > Bacteroidaceae > Bacteroides > Bacteroides intestinavium. The sequence goes on along the minus strand of DWZE01000061.1, from coordinate 12,336 downwards.
CAGTACACAAACCGACCTCTCCCTTGCCTATTCCCCCGGTGTGGCAGAACCCTGCCTGGAGATTGAGAAAAACCCCATCGACGCTTACAAGTACACAGCCAAAGGCAACCTTGTGGCCGTTATCTCCAATGGTACCGCCGTCTTGGGCTTGGGCAATATCGGCGCTCTGGCCGGTAAGCCTGTGATGGAAGGAAAGGGGCTGTTGTTCAAGATATATGCAGGTATTGACGTGTTTGACGTGGAGGTGAATGAAACCGACCCCGACAAGTTTGTGGAAGCTGTCAAAGCGATTGCACCTACCTTCGGAGGCATTAACCTGGAGGATATCAAAGCCCCCGAGTGCTTCGAAATCGAACGTAGATTGAAGGAAGAGCTGGACATCCCCGTCATGCATGACGACCAGCACGGCACTGCCATCATTTCCAGTGCAGGCCTGCTCAATGCCCTCGAAGTGGCCGGAAAACGTATTGAAGATGTCAAGATCGTGGTTAATGGCGCCGGTGCATCGGCGGTGTCCTGCACCAAACTCTACATCTCTCTGGGTGCGCGCCTGGAGAATGTGGTGATGCTGGACAGTAAGGGTGTCATCCGCAAGGACCGTGAGAACCTGAACGAGCAGAAACGCTTCTTCGCCACCGACCGTGACATTCACACCCTGGCCGAGGCCATCGAGGGAGCCGACGTCTTCCTGGGCCTTTCGAAAGGCAACGTCCTCACGCAGGACATGGTGCGGAGCATGGCCAAAGACCCCATCGTATTCGCCTTGGCCAATCCCACCCCGGAAATTTCCTACGAGGATGCCATGGCCGCCCGTCCCGATGTATTGATGGCCACGGGACGTTCCGACTATCCTAACCAGATCAACAACGTCATTGGCTTCCCCTACATCTTCCGCGGCGCTTTGGACACGCACGCCAAGGCTATTAACGAAGAGATGAAGATTGCTGCCGTGCGCGCCATTGCCGGCCTTGCCAAGCAGCCGGTGCCCGACGTGGTGAACAATGCCTATCACGTGAACGACCTCACCTTCGGACGTGACTACTTCATCCCGAAACCCGTCGATCCGCGTCTCATCACCGAGGTGTCCAGTGCCGTGGCCCGCGCTGCCATCGAAAGCGGAGTGGCCCGCACATCCATCACCGACTGGGATGCCTACAAGCAGCACCTGCTGGAGCTGATGGGTTATGAGAGCCAGTTCACCGCCCAGCTTTACGAGTTGGCGCGTCAGGCTCCCCAGCGTGTGGTATTTGCCGAAGGCACGCACCCCAAGATGCTGAAGGCTGCCGTCGAGGCCAAGGCCGAAGGCATCTGCCAGCCCATCCTGCTGGGTAACGACGAACTCATCGCCAAAATGGCCAAGAAGCTCAACCTCAGCCTTGAGGGCATTGAAGTGGTGAATCTGCGTCATCCCGACGAGCAGGAACGCCGCGAACGCTACGCCCGCATCCTCTCCGAAAAGCGCGCCCGCGAGGGAGCTACCTACGAAGAGGCCAACGACAAGATGTTCGAGCGTAACTATTTCGGTATGATGATGGTGGAAACGGGCGAAGCCGACGCTTTCATCACCGGCCTTTACACTAAGTATAGCAACACGATCAAGGTGGCCAAAGAGGTTATCGGCATACAGCCCGGCTACAGCACCTTTGCCACAATGCATATCCTCAATTCGAAGAAAGGCATCATGTTCCTGGCCGACACCCTCATCAACCGCCATCCCGATGCCGAGACGATGATTGATATCGCCAAGCTGACGGCCCACACCGTACGCTTCTTCAACCAGACGCCGGTCATTGCCATGCTGAGTTATTCGAACTTTGGTGCGGACACCGTGGGAAGCCCCGTGAATGTGCACAAGGCCGTTGAATATATGCAGACGAATTATCCCGACCTGGCCATCGACGGTGAGATGCAGGTGAACTTCGCCCTCAACCGCGAGTTGCGCGACCAGAAGTACCCTTTCACGCGGTTGAACGGCAAGGATGTGAACACGCTCATCTTCCCCACACTTTCCTCGGCCAATGCCGGCTACCAGCTCTTGCAGGGCATGCACACTGACGGCGAACTGATTGGCCCGATACAGATGGGGTTGAACAAGCCTATCCACTTCACCGACTTCGAAAGCTCCGTGCGTGACATTGTCAATATCACGGCCGTGGCTGCCATTGATGCCATCGTGGCCAAGAAGAAGGCTGAGCAATGATGCGCTCCCGCAGAAGGCTTTCCCGTTCGCAATGCGTATGCATCACGCTGCTTTGGGCGGCACTGACCTACGTGGTGCTCACTAAGGCCGAGCGTATCGACGGGCCGGTCATACTTATGCTCCTGCTCAGCGGCGCACTGGTGTTCATACCGGTCGTCAAGGCTTTGAGGGGCGGCAAATAGTTATAAGTATAAGCGCGGATTACGCGGGTTGTAGGGACGGATTTCGACCGTATGTCGATAACACTCCGTCCAACCCGGGTAGTCCGCGCTTCCGTTTCATGCCGCCGTCAGCCAAAGTTCCCTTATGCTTTTCCATTCTCTGTGCCGCACGGCGGCCTTATTCCTTATTATTCCACCATTGCAATCCCCATCTTCCCCATCAGGAAGCAGGCATTCATGTTCTGCGCCACGCCTTCCCGCAGGCGATAACTGAAGGTCAGCGTGTCGCCCGTGATGTCGGCCTCGAAGCAACGGTTGTGTATTTGGCCGGGGAAGGCGTCGGCCAGGGTACCGAGGGCCAGGTCGTGCGTGGCGATGATGCCGTTGGCCTGCAAGTTCATGAACTGGCGGATGAGGGCCAGCGAACCTTTCTGCTTGTCGGTGGAGTTGGTGCCCTTCAGGATTTCGTCGAGGATGATGAAGAGGCGTTCGCCCTGCTGGAGCTTGTCGATGATGAGTTTCAGCCGCTTCAGTTCGGCAAAGAAGTAAGATTCGTTGTCGGTCAGGGAGTCGCTGGTGCGCAGGCTGGTGATGAGGCGGACGGGTGTCAGCTCCATCTCGGTGGCACAGACGGGCGCACCGATGCAGGCCAGGAGGTAATTGATGCCTACGGTGCGCAGGTAGGTGCTCTTGCCCGCCATATTGGCACCGGTGATGATGATGAATTCCGGGCGCCGGGTCATTCCGAAGTCGTTGCGCACACAGCGGTCGGCGGGCATTAGCGGATGCCCCAGGGCAGTGGCACGGAAACGGAAGGCCTCGTCCGCCGGGTCGATGAGGGTGGGGTAGGCATAGTCCGGATGGTTGTGGGCGAAGGTGGCGAGAGACAGCAGCGCGTCCATCCGTCCGATGGCGTTGAGCCAGGCGGGCAAGGAGGCGGCATGGTGTTCCTTCCATCGCTCGATGCGCATGATTTGCCAGATTTCCCAGAAGAACGTGCCATTCAACACGGTGTACATCAGGTAGTTGTTGCGTTGGTCCAGTTCGTTCATCAGCTTGTTCAGGCGGAGGATGGCGTGTGAGGCGCGGCTGCTCTCCTCCTTGATGTCCCGCAGGAGCGGTGCCTCCAGCGGTTGGCTGTCCATCAGGCGGAGCAGGCGGGCGTAGGTGCCCAGTATCTGGAGTTTCTTGCCGTAGACGTTCTGCACCTTGGTGATTTTGCCGGTGAAGAGGAAACTGAGTAACACGAAGGCTATCCACAGGGTGCCCCAGCCGGATGCCGACATCACCCCTGTCAGGACGAGCAGCAGGCTGAGCGCATTGGCACCGCCTACCACGTAGGGCAGGAGGCGTAGCAATATGCGGTTGCGGAACGTGGTGGGGCTGGCTGCCCATGCTTGCAGTTCGCTTTCGTCGGCACTTTTGCCCTTGTGCAGCAGGCCCAGGATGCGGAAGCGTTGGCGGAAGTCGGTCAAGGCGGACAACTCCCGTACGGCGGCTTGTCGGTCTTCTATCTCCGCCTTGTCCTCCAGATGTTGTCCCAGCCAGGCGGCCAACCGTGTTCGTCCGGGCTGGGTGCTGGTGCGGTTGAGGCATTGGAAGAGGGAGTGCGGACCGTAGATGTCGAGGTCGAAAGCGTAGAGGTGCCCCGGATGGATGTATTCCGCCCCGTCGTTGAAGGCCGAGGTGTCCAGTGCCAGCGCGGCCAGTTCCTGCCGGTTGATTTCGGCCTCTTTCTCCAGGTAATCTTTGCGGTGGAACAGGCGGTTATGGTACTTGACGAGGGCGAGGAAAGGCAGCATCGTCACTGCCAGTGCGCCGCCCCACATCAGCCAGCCGTCATGGCGCAAGGCGATGGCTGCCGCAATGCCTCCCGTGAAGAGGATGACGCGCAGCAGGCTGATGCGTAGGATTTGTTGTTGTACTTGTCGTTGGTTCATTTCTGCCCGCTCCGCCCGTTGGCGGTAGTCGGTCGCGATTGCTGTCTCGGTCTGTTGTTGCATGTCTCAATCTGATTTACGGAAATGTTTGCGATATTCGCGTATGAATTCGTCCAGGGCGATGGCGCCTTTGGGGGTGGAGATGCCGCGCAGGAAGGTGAACATGATGGATTCGTACACATCCAGGAAGGGATAGGTCTTGCACAGGTCGCTCTCCATCAGGATATCCATCTGGGCCCGCACCAGGTGGTTGACGATGGGGAAGTTGGTGTCCTCGCGGAAGAATCCCTGGCGCACGCCTTCGCGGAAGAAGCTGACCGCGTCCTCTGTCGAGCGGTTGTTGCTCTTCTTCAGGAATTCGTAGGCGCGGGGATATTTCTGCAGGTCCTCGAAGAAGCGTTTGCTGGTGGCGTGATAGCGTTCGATGCTGCGCTGATACCGTTTCAACAGGATCTCCAGTACGTTGCACGATTTGGAAATTTGCTTCATATACTCGTTTTCCTGCTCCATATCGCGGCGGATGCACTCGATGAGCAGCGTCTCTTTGTCTGCAAAGACTTCGTAGAGCGTGCGCTTGGAGATGCCGAACGAGGCGGCTATGTCGTCCATCGTGATGCCCTTGATGCCGTGTTCGGCAAAGAGCAGGCCGGCGGCTTCGATGATTTTCTCCTTGAGTTCCCGGCGGGCGGAGGGGTGTTTGGACGGTTCGTTCATGACGGCTATGTTTTGAGGTTTGTCTCCGCAAAGTTAAGGAAAGGAAACTTAATAGGCAAGTCGCGTTTTCTTTTTTCTGCCTCGTCCGGGGCGGGAGATGCTGTCCTTCTGCGTCTTCATGGGTAAAATAACTTCCCCGCGAGGGGGAAAATATCCCTCTGTTCGTGGACAAAACCTCCTCCATGCCTTGAGTAAGTTATATCTTCAGGCTGGAGATATATATCTTTAGGTTGGAGATATATATCTTTAGGCTGGAGATGTATATCTTTAGGCTGGAGATATAGACTAGTGACGTAGATGCATAAATTTTCCCCACGGCTGTCGAGGGTTTTTGCCAGCCGTGGGGAATGGTTTTCTGTGGCCGTGGGCATTATCAGAAGTCGAACTTCGTGCGGTTCAGGAAGGCTACGGTCTTGTGAATCTCCTTGTACATCACGATGTCGTCCTGCACGAAGGGCACCTCCTTGCGGTATTCCTTGAGGAAGCGTTCCAGCAGGGGCGACGTCTTGAGCGGCCGGCGGAACTCGATGCCTTGGGCGGCGTTCATCAGTTCGATGGCAAGGATGTGGTCCAGGTTGTCCATGATGCGGAACAGCTTGGTGGCGGCATTGGCCCCCATGCTGACGTGGTCCTCCTGTCCGTTGCTGGAGACGATGGAGTCCGAGGACGCGGCGTAGCAATACATCTTGTTCTGGCTGACCATGGACGCGGCGGCGTATTGCGGAATCATGAAGCCGGAGTTCAGTCCCGGGTTGGCCACCAGGAATTCGGGCAGGCCGCGCAGACCCATGATGAGCTGTGCCACGCGCCGTTCGGAGATGTTGCCCAGTTCGGCCAGGGCGATGCCCAGGTAGTCGTAGACCAGCGCGAGGGGTTGGCCGTGGAAGTTGCCGCCGGAGATGATGAGGTCCTCGTCGGGGAAGATGGTGGGATTGTCCGTCACCGAGTTGATTTCCGTCAGCAGCACCGAGGCCGTGTGGCGGATGGCATCCTTGGTGGCGCCGTGCACCTGCGGCACGCAGCGGAAGGAGTAGGGGTCCTGCACGTGCTGCTTGGGCCGGGCAATGAGTTCGCTGCCTTCGAGCAGGCGGCGGAAGTTGTCGCCCGTCTCAATCTGTCCCCGGTGCGGGCGGATCTGCTGGATGCAGTCCATGAAGGGGTCGATGCGTCCGTCGAAGGCTTCGAGCGACAGGGCGGCGATGAGGTCGGCCCGGCGCGAGAGGCGTTGGGCCTTGAGGATGGCAAAGACGCCGTTGGCCGACATGAACTGCGTGCCGTTCAGCAGGGCCAGGCCCTCCTTGCTCATCAGGCGGACGGGTTCCCAGCCGAATTCGTCCAGCACGCTGATGGCCTCGCGTTTCCGGCCTTTGTAGTAGACGTCGCCCACGCCGATGAGGGGCAGGAAGAGGTTGGCCAGCGGGGCCAGGTCGCCCGACGCGCCCAGCGAGCCGCGGTCGTAGACGATGGGCAGGACGTCGTTGTTGAAGAAGTCCAGGATGCGCTGCACGGTGATGACCTGCACGCCGCTGTGCCCCAGCGACAAGGCATGGGCCTTGAGCAGCATCATCAGCTTGACGATGACGGGGCGTATTTCTTCGCCCACGCTGCACGCATGGCTCTTGATGAGGTTCTCTTGCAGCGTGCCCAGTTCGTCGGCGGAGATGTTCTTGTTGCACAGCGAGCCGAAGCCCGTGGTGATGCCATAGAGCGGCTCGTCGGACTGGGCAATCTTCTGGTCCAAGTAGTCGCGGCAGCGCTGGATGCGCGCTTTGGCTTCCGGGGACAGTTCCAGCTTCAGGTTCTCGGTCAGGATGCGTTCGATGAGTTCGAAGGACAGGTCGCCTGAACCTATTTGATAGACATTGTTCATATTGTCAATGAAGAATTAAGAATGATGAATGATGAATGAAGAATCAGGCCTGGAGCAGGGTTTTCACCTTGTTCAGCAGTGCTTGCTCTTGTTGGCAGGCCTGTTGTTCCAGTCCGTCGGCCTCGGCTTGCAGGCGTGTCACCAGTTCCGCGTCCTTCAGCGAGGAGAGGTTGATGCGCACGTTCAGCACGGCGGCGAGGACGGCGTTGCGGGCGGACATCATGGCCACGCAGGCGTCGGTCACGGCATTCTGGTTGCCTTTCAGAGCCACTTCGGCCACGCGGGGCATCAAGGCGCAGGCGCGCCGGGCCACCTCCAGCGGCACCTGGGCGGCGTATTTCGTGGCTTCCTGGATGGCGGCAGAGCGGGCGGCCTTTTCCTCGTCCGTCTCCTTGGGCATCTTGAAGCAGGCAAACACGCGGTCGTAGGCATCGGAGTCGCGGTCGATGTCGGCGGTGAAGTCCCCCATCAACCTTTCGGCTTCTTGGGCGATGGCCTGCATGTCTTCTTGCACTTCGGTGTATTTCTTTTTGCCAATCGTCAGGTTAGCTACCATGGCGGCCAGGGCCGAGGCCAGGGCGCCGTTCAGGGCGGCGATGCTTCCTCCGCCGGGGACGGGGTCGCTGCCTGCCACTTTGTTCAGGAAATCTTTTACGGTCAAATCTGTCAGCATAAGCGTTGTAAATGAAGAATTAAGAATGATGAATGATGAATCGAATTCCTTGGTCCAGCCAAGAGGCCGCCTTGGTCCAGCCAAGGGGTTGCCTTGGTCCAGCCAAGGCATTGCAGTGTCCAGAGGGGGCATCGCCCTCTATGTGGGATGGATGATTCCTCCCTTGATGGTGGCCTGCACGCAGTTCATACCTATATGATAGGTGAGGAAGTGGTAGTTGTCCGTGTTCAGCACCACCATGTCGCCCCGCTTGCCCACCTCGATGCTGCCGATGCTGCCGGCACGTCCCAGGGCGGCGGCCCCGTTGAGGGTGAGGGCGGTGATGGCCTCCTCGATGCTGAGGTGCATGTAGATGCAGGCCAGGGCGAAGGTCAGGGGGATGGAGCCGGAGAAGCAACTGCCGGGATTGAGGTCGGTGGCCAGGGCCACGGCGCAACCGGCATCTATCATCTCCCGTCCCCGGGCGTAGGGTTCGCACAGGGCGAAGGCGGTCAGGGGCAGGAGGGTGGCTACCGTGTCTCGTTCGGCCAAGGCGCGGATGCCTTCGTCGGAGGCGTGGAGCAGGTGGTCGGCGGACACGGCACCCAGTTCGGCGGCCAGTTCCGCTCCACCCAGGGGAACAATCTCGTCGGCGTGCAGCTTCAGGCCGAACCCCATGTCGCGGGCGGCGGTGAGCAGGCGGCGCGATTGCTCGATGGAGAATACCCCTTCCTCGCAGAACACGTCGCAGAACTCGGCCAGGCCGTGCGCTTGCACTTGGGGCATCACTTCGCGGATGAGGAAATCCACATATTCGTCCGTGCGTCCCTGATATTCTTCGGGTACGGCGTGTGCGCCGAGGAAGGTGGGGACGATGTCCACGCGGCGGTGCTCGTCGTGGTTCAGGCAGCGCATCACCTTGAGTTGCAGCAGCTCCGTTTCCTTGTCCAGTCCGTAGCCGCTCTTGCCCTCCACGGTGGTGATGCCCATCTGCGACATGCGTTTCAGCAGGTCTTCGGCACGGGTGCGCAGTTGGATGTAGTTGCAGGCGCGGGTGGCCCGGACGGTGCTGACGATGCCTCCGCCGCGGCGCATGATGTCCATGTAGCTGTCTCCCCGCAGGCGCCAGCCGAACTCCTCGGCCCGTTCTCCGCCGAAGATGAAGTGCGTGTGCGAGTCTACGAAGCCGGGCAGCACGCAGCGGCCTCGGGCGTTGTAGTGCCAGTAGTGCTGGTAGTATCCGTCTCGTTCTTCACCCCGGTTGGGGCCGACGTAGGTGATGAGTCCGTCGGTCACCTCGATAGTGGCATTGTCCAGCACCAGCAGTTCGCCCATTGCCTTGCCGCGGCGGGCGGAGAAGCCCTGTGGGGTGACGAGGCGGGCGTTGAATATAATCAGGTTTTCTGTCATACGGTTTAATGAAGAATGAAGAATTAAGAATGAAGAGTAGGTTGAACGAAGAATGATGAATCCTTTCAAACTGTCATTCTGAGTGGAGCGAAGCGGAATCGAAGAATCTCCCTATGCGGATGGAGAGGTGTGAGGGAGATGTTTCGACTTCGCTGCGCTTCGCTCAACATGACAGCACAGAAAAGCGTTTGGCCGACAACAACTTCATTCTTCCAGCAGCCTCGCCTCCAGCACCTGTCGCATGGAGAAGTTTTCCAGTCCCAGGTAATAAGCGGCTGTGTCTATCAACGCCTCCATGGGCACGAGGCCGATGATTTCGCTGCCCACGATGCTGACCCCGTAGCGGCGTGCCTCGATGCGCACCAGTTCGAAGGCGCGGTAGAGGGCCGTGCGGGTGTAGTCCGTCATGTTGATGGACACCTGTGTGATGCCGCGGTCTTTCAGCTCCACGCCCATGGCCTTGCAGTAGCGCAGGCCGCCGCCAATGAAGCGTATCTTCTTGGCAATGCCGTGGGCAATCTCCAGGCTGGGGGTGGAGAGGTTGATGTTGTAGGCCACGAGCGGCATACGTGCGCCGATGGCTACGGTGCCGGCGGTGGGATGCCGCTCGGCGGGGCCGAAGTCGGGCTGCCATTCGGGCTGGTGTATCTTCTCGGCCATGCCTTCAAACTCGCCCTTGCGGATGGCGGCCAGGTTCTCGCGGTGCGGTGCGGTGGCCGATTTCTCGTAGAGGAAGACGGGCACGCCGTAGCGCTCGGCCACTTCACGGCCCACCTCGCGGGAGAGGGCTATGGCGTCGTCCATCGTCACGCCGCGGATGGGGATGAAGGGCACCACGTCTACGGCACCCATGCGCGGATGCTGTCCGGTGTGATGGTTGAGGTCGATGACGCGGACGGCCACGCCGATGGCTTCCAGCACGGCGTCGCGCAACGGTTCGGGTTCACCCACCACGGTTACTACCAGGCGGTTGTGGTCTTCATCGTTGCTGTAATCCAGCAGTTTCACGCCCTGCTTTCCGCGGAAGGGGGCTACAATCTGGTCTATCTTCTGCAAGTCGCGTCCCTCGCTGAAGTTGGGGACGCATTCGATGATTCGGTTCATATAGAATAGGTTTTAAGGGTTTGACAAATGATAATTTATCTTTGAGGAATGGGAGGGAGTTAGAGGGAGTTTTATAGGCCAATAGTTGGTCCGGCGATTTCCGGCATCAGCCATGCAAATCTGGTATTGGCCTTTAACTCCTTGAGCGGAGCGATAACTCCGTCTAACTCCTTTTAACTCCTGCGGGCAAAGCCCGCTAAATTCCTATTTAGCAGCTCCTATACATTTCTCAATCAGCGCCTCGTCGGCCACATAAGGCATCGTGATGCAGTAGCCGTCGGCGTGCGTGCGGTTGAACTCGTCCGCCGTCTCCATGGCGTGCGGGTTGCGGGCCCACGAGCGGCGGGCCACCCCGCCCATCACGTCCCACAACATGGCTTGCCGGAGAATACGGTCGACGCGCTCCGAGCCGTCGCACACCATGCCGAAGCCGCCGTTGATGGCCTTGCCGATGCCCACGCCGCCCCCGTTGTGCAGGGCGACGAGGCTCATGCCGCGGGCACAGTTGCCGGCAAAGCACTGCACAGCCATGTCGGCCATGATGTTGCTCCCGTCCTTGATGTTGGCCGTCTCGCGGAACGGCGAGTCGGTGCCGCTCACGTCGTGGTGGTCGCGCCCCAGCATGATGGGGCCTACCTCGCCGCGCCGCACCATGTCGTTGAACTTCAGCGCGATGCGCAGGCGTCCTTCGGCGTCCTGGTAGAGAATACGTGCCTGCGTGCCCACGACAAGGTGGTTCTGCTCCGCATCGCGAATCCAGTTGTAGTTGTCGCGGTCCTGCGCCCGCCGGTTGGGGTCGATGCAAGAGAGTGCCGCCCGGTCGGTCTTCACCAGGTCTTCGTGCCGCCCGCTGAGGCATACCCAGCGGAAGGGGCCGTAGCCGTAGTCGAAGAGTTCCGGGCCCATGATGTCCTCCACGTAGCTGGGGAAGATGAAGCCCTGCTTCGGGTCGCCGCTTCGGGCAATGTCTTTCACGCCGGCGTCGTAGACGGCCTTCATGAACGAATTGCCGTAGTCGAAGAAATACGTGTCGCGCCCCACCAGTGTACGGATGGCTGCGTAATGCCGTTGCAGGCTGGCGTCCACCAAGCCCCGGAACCGGGCTGCGTCTTCGTGCAGCATCCGCGTCCGCTCGTCGAAGGTCAGCCCTGCGGGACAGTAGCCGCCTTCGTACACCGCGTGGCACGAGGTCTGGTCGGACAGCAGGTCGATGTGTATGTCGTTCCGCACGGCATATTCCAGCAGGTCGACGATGTTGCCTTGGTAGGCGATGGAGAAGGGTCGGCCCTCCCGCATGGCTTCGTGTGCCCGGTCGAAGGCTTCGGGGATGTCTCTTGTCACGCCGCCCACCCAGCCTTGGCGGAGGCGCGTGTCGATGCGCGAACGGTCCACCTCGGCGATGATGGCCGCCGCGCCCGCCATCTCGGCTGCCTTGGGTTGCGCGCCGCTCATGCCGCCCAGGCCGGACGACACGAACAGCCGTCCCCGTAGGTTGCCGTCCTGCGGGATGCCCAGCTTCAGGCGTCCGGCATTGAGCAGCGTGTTGAACGTGCCGTGGACGATGCCTTGCGGGCCGATGTACATCCAGCCTCCGGCGGTCATCTGCCCGTAGTTGGCCACACCCAGTTGCATGGCCGTGTGCCAGTCCTCCTGGTTGTCATACAGTCCCACCATCAGGGCGTTGGTGATGATGACGCGCGGTGCGTCGGGGTGCGAGCGGAACAGGCCCAGCGGGTGTCCGCTCTCCACGACCAGGGTCTGGTCCTGCGTCAGTTCCTCGAGATACATCTTGATGAGGCGGTACTGCATCCAGTTCTGGCAGACCTGTCCCGTCTCGCCGTAAGTCACCAGCTCGTAGGGATAGAGCGCGACGTCGAAGGCCAGGTTGTTGTCTATCATCACCTGGAAAGCCTTGCCCTCGATGCACCGTCCCCGGTACTCGTCGATGGGCCGTGCCTTGAGGTCTCCCTCCGGACGGAAGCGGTAGCCGTAGATGCGGCCCCGGGTCCGGAGTTCTTCGAGGAACTCGGGCGCCAGTTGTTCGTGCAGTTCGTTGGGGATGTAGCGCAGGGCGTTCTTCAGGGCCGTGGCAGTCTGCACGGGGTTGAGGGTGTAGCCACGGTCGGGTGCCCGCCGGATGCCTTCGACGAAGGCCGGGTAAGGGGGCAGTTGGTTGCTAAGGGTCATTTTCATGGGGTCGATTACATTTTGTCAATAAGACGTTGATTTTTGAGCCGCAATTTATGAAATAATCCCGATACTTGCAATAGGTACCGGGATTATTT
>DWZE01000060.1 GCA_019118325.1 Candidatus Bacteroides intestinavium | reverse complement strand
AACTGTGCAACGGCGGCATGGACATGAACCTTACCGTCATCGCGCTTGCCTACATCGAAATCGAGTTGCAGCACCATCCCGTACGTAATCTGTCAGAAGAAAAAAGAGAGATTGCCGCCTACGTCAGCAAGGCTCTGTCTTTCGTAAGAAAGATGCAGAAATTCCTTGCCACGCCCCAAGTGCCACCACTAATATCCGCCAACAACGCAACAGAAACCACCGCCAGCCTTCTTCAATGGACGGGCAATGCCATCGACCTCGTGGAACTTATCTACGGCATAGACGTGATGGGCTGCATCAACAACGGCAATATGCCGCTCAAACAGCTCGCCCCACTTCTCTATAAGATATTCGGGGTTGATTCTAAAGACTGCTACCGCTTCTACACTGATATCAAACGCCGGAAGAACGAAAGCCGCACCTATTTCATTGACAGGATGCAGGAAAAACTGAACGAGAGAATGTTGCGTGATGAGGAGTTGGAGCGGATGAGAAAATAAAAAAATATCCATTACATATGAGAAGACAGGAATACTCGTATCCTGTCTTTTTATTTTCATTTAATTATATATTAATTAGCACAATATATGTGAGTTTTTCATTCCTATAAGGACAAATTTCAGAAACGTATGTCTGGTAAATTATTGAGTCATCATAGTATGAACATATATCATTACTAAAAACAATGAAACAACTTCCATAAGATTGTGGTTGTAAAAATCGCCATTTAATAGCCCGTTTTTTTTGTAAAATTCGCCAATTAAAAAAATATGATTATCTTTGCATTATATTTTATAAGGTATGGAAACAGTAAATAGAATACTTCAAGAGAAGATTACAGCACGAATCGCGCCCAATAAAGCAGTACTGATTTTTGGTGCTCGCCGTGTTGGTAAAACGGTAATGATGCGTAAAATTGTGGACAACTATTCAGGTAGGACGATGATGCTCAACGGCGAAGACTACGACACATTAGCACTATTGGAGAATCGCTCAATAGCCAATTATCGGCATTTATTGGATGGTATTGATTTGCTGGCTATTGATGAGGCACAGAACATACCACAAATCGGTAGTATTCTGAAGTTGATAGTTGATGAAATACCGGGAATAAGTGTCTTGGCAAGTGGTTCTTCGTCATTCGATTTGCTGAATAAGACTGGTGAACCGTTGGTCGGCCGCAGTACGCAATTTCTCCTTACACCATTCTCGCAACGGGAAATCGCACAGACGGAAACGGCACTTGAAACCCGCCAGAACCTCGAAGCGCGCTTGATTTACGGTTCCTATCCCGAAGTAGTAATGATGGAGAACTATGAACGTAAAACAGACTACCTACGTGATATTGTCGGTGCATACCTGCTTAAAGATATCTTAGCAATTGACGGCTTAAAAAATTCGAGCAAGATGCGCGATCTACTGCGATTGATAGCTTTTCAGTTGGGCAGCGAAGTTTCTTACGAAGAGTTAGGTAAACAACTCGGCATGAGCAAGACGACCGTTGAAAAATACCTCGACCTATTGGAAAAGGTCTTCGTTATCTATCGTCTGGGGGCTTATTCGCGTAACCTACGCAAGGAGGTTACAAAAGCTGGCAAGTGGTACTTCTACGACAACGGCATTCGCAATGCCATTATCGGGGCTTTCTCACCGCTGGCCATTCGGCAGGATGTCGGTGCGCTGTGGGAGAACTACATCATCGGAGAGCGGCGCAAAGCGAACTTCAATGAGGGACTGCACAGGGAGTTCTATTTCTGGCGCACCTACGACAAACAGGAAATCGACCTGATTGAGGAGAGTGCCGACAGTCTTACCGCCTTGGAGTTCAAGTGGGGAAATAAAATGCCGGCCGCACCGAAAGCCTTCCAAGAAGCCTATCCCTATGCCGAGTTTCATGTGGTAAATCGGGAGAATTATTTGGAGTTCGTATAATCAATAAATTACGTATATGGAAACAAAACTACAATCCAAACAGCAATATCCGCGGTTTATCCAAAATAAACCGTGTGGTATTGACAAATTCGATGGAGGTTCGCAAGAAAGGTTGGCAAAAACTATTGCTCGCCATTTTTGTCAGAATGATTCATTGGATGAGGAATGTACTTTACCTCGAATTATCGGCATCGAAGGTATTTGGGGATCTGGAAAATCCAACGTGGTTAAAATGTTGGAACGTGAATTATCAGACGACTATTACTTTTTTGAGTATGACGCATGGGGACATCAAGAGGACTTGCAACGCCGCTCTATATTGGAATTGCTTACAAGCAAACTTATTGATGATGGTATCCTATCTGGAAATGCAACAATAAAAGTCAAAGGTGGAGGTACGAAAACCGTATCATGGTCTGAAAAGCTGAAATATTTATTAGCCCGTAAAACGGAGACCGTAACCGAAAAATATCCCCTTATCAGTAATGGTATGGTTGCGGCATTTTTGGTTGCAGTTTTAACTCCGATATTTACATTTATTGCGTATGCAGTAAAACCTACACCCACAACATGGTGGTTTTCTTTATTGTCTATTATCATAGCTGCACTGCCAGTTCTTATTGCATTGTGCGTTTGGAAATGGGCATATAGCAAAGATCATAAATATGGATGGAGTTATATGTTAGCTATTTATCAAGATAAAGTCGAAAAGGACGTTTGCTATGAGACTTTGAGCGAAGACGAACCAACGGTTTACGAGTTCAAAACATGGATGCAAGACATTTCTGATTTTATCAAGGAAAAAGGACAACGTAAATTAGTCCTTGTTTTTGACAACATGGATCGTCTCCCCGCTGAAAAAGTAAAAGAATTATGGTCTTCTATCCATACGTTCTTCGCCGATAGCGGTTTTGAAAATGTTTGGGCTGTTATTCCTTTCGATGAAACACATTTAGCTTGTGCATTCGGAGATGAGACCGACGAACAAACGAAACAACTGACCAAGTATTTTATCAATAAAACTTTCCCTATTGTTTATCGTGTTGCTCCTCCTGTTATTACCGACTATCGAAGTATATTCAACAAACTGTTTGTTGAAGCATTTGGAGAAACAGAAAATGAAGCGAAAGAAACTATAAATCGGATATTCAGATTGGTAAATCCTAATGCCAATGTTAGGGAAATTATATCATATATCAATGAGATGGTCGCTCTTAAACAAGAGTGGTGTAACGAAATTTTGATGATAAACATAGCATTGTTCTGTTTGAAGAAGACGGATATTCTGGCAAATCCAGTAGAACAAATATTGTCCGGCGACTATCTGAATGGCATTCAAACAATAATTAACAATGATCTGCAAACACAACGCGAAATTGCAGCTTTGGTATATGGTGTCGATGTTGAAGATGCTCGACAAATTCCATTGAAAAAATATATTGAAGGCTGCATCAACGGAGAAGAAGACCACGACATAAATCAATATGCAGAGACTAATAAACAATTTGACACTGTATTAGAAGAAGTTATACAATGTATGGACAATGCGCTTATCGATAAGATTATACATTGTTTGCATAAATTAACTCGAAAGAGCGATGTTATTCTGCGTGTATGGCAAAGAATAGCACAATTGAAATTAAAAGAATCCATAGAGAAGCAGGTGTTCCCTGTCGAATACCAAGAACTGCTGTTGCATTTAGACACGGAAAGCCAAAACCATGTGATTGCTCAATTATATAAGAAGATAGTTCGGTTCAATGACTTCAATGGCGGCGACTATTTCAAAACGTTAGATGCAATAGACAGGTTTATTGCGCAAAATAAGTTGGCGTGCGATTTTACGTCATTGATTGAAGCAAAAACAGTCAAGCCAAATACATTTATCGATTATATTCAAGCTGCAAATGCAACAGATGCTGCCTATCGGGATAACGCGACAACTAAAGCATATAAATATTATCAAGTAGCAACAAATTCGGAGGCGCTCGATAATTATTTGGCAAACTTACTACCCGATAATTTCGACCATGCAGATATTGTAAAAACGTTAAAAGATAATTCTACCTATACGTTTCCAACGCTTTTGCAAGCGATCACGAATTGCATTGATGAACAGAATGTAAATAAAGATAATATAGGGGCTATATTTACAACCTATCGTTTATTGGCATCTGACGAAGAAAGACCTTTACCTGTAACGTTAGATTCAACCTACATAAATCAGTTGCATTCTGAATTAGAAACTGATGGCCGAAACATTAAAGAGTCTGGATATTACGATTTAGTCGCCATGCAATTGGCACATGGTCATTC
This sequence comes from Candidatus Bacteroides intestinavium, assembly GCA_019118325.1. Classification (GTDB taxonomy): domain Bacteria; phylum Bacteroidota; class Bacteroidia; order Bacteroidales; family Bacteroidaceae; genus Bacteroides; species Bacteroides intestinavium. The sequence goes on along the minus strand of DWZE01000060.1, from coordinate 28,282 downwards.
CGTTTCCTTAATAGAGGGTGGAGATATAAAATATGTTGCAGAACTCATGGACTATTATGTGGATCATGGAGACTTATTAGTAAATAGTGTGGGATGGAATATACCGCTATTAAATGAAACACTACAATACATGGTAAATCATAAACTTGGCTATAAATTATTGCTCTCAGACATATTGCCCCAATTTGAAGATATTAAGAACAGAATAGGTGTAACGGATGAGGTATTTATCGAGCATTTAGCAGAGTGGAATACCGATTTGGATAAGTATATCACTAAGAACAATATTAAAGATGTAATTCCTGACGCATCTTTTTACGATTTGACCACTAAAATAAGCAATGTCCTGACCGATCATATCAATAAAATAGCGTTCGAAGCGTTGTCTGAAATAAGTGTTGATACATTATACGCCCAAAGAACAGCACATACATCATATTATTGGTTTGTCGCAATAAAACATTTACTGGCTAAAATCAAATCCTTGCCAGATAACTTGACTGAATTTGGCAAAAAGATTCTGATGGATATTGCTTCTGGAACTCAAAGTTTGAATCCTTTCCCTAATTGTTTCAAGAATATAGTTGAAAGATTGGATAAACGAAAAATTAAATCGACAGTTACCGATATAAGAAATGATTTCTGCATCGGTAAAAAGACTATCAATGCAATAAAGTTTCAATTTTTCGAAACATGGCTTAGATCGCATGGTAATTTGAAAAGTCAAGCTGGAGACGTTATTGATAAAATAGTGAAACCTGTAATTTCCGATGGGGCATGCCGTTCATTGATTCTGCAAAACAAAGATTTTTATATGGATTTAATAAATACAGCAGGGGATGATGCTTATGAATTGAAAAAGAGTCTCCGAAACCTCATACAAAAAGATTCAGATCCGCAATTGGTTAAATTTGTCAATTCGATAGATTCAGTACCTGAGGTTGAAACCGCGTAAGTATTTGTCTAACAAGTCCGAATTTTACGATTTTACCCGTCAGAACTGAAGTGCCCCCCAAAAAAATTGTATCCAACTTTTGGGGGTCACTTCAAACTTCGATAGGGATAATTTTCAATTTTGGGGACTTGTTAGACAGTCTCATTATCTGGTAGCAGTTTACACAGCACCGGATCGTTTTTGATACGCTCCAGTTCCTCCTGCACAATCTGCTTCACCTCTTCCTTGATGCGCCGGTAGTTCGCCTGCACCGTTTCCTTCATGCGGTCGTTGCCGTCCTCGTCCGTGAAGTTTGTAATGACGGGAATTTTCTTGTAGGCACTTTCTTCCCGTTTCACCTTTTCGGCATCCACCACAATCTCGCAATGAAAAATCTTCTGCTCGATACGCTCGTTGAAGTTGTCGGATACAGAACCGACAAACATTCCCTGCGTAAGCCCGGAAATCTTACTCGGTGGAATGAGCGCGTCCATCTGCGTGTTGATGGAGGTGGAAACATCCTGCCGGTTGATGGAGATGGACTGCCGTTTCTGCAACACCTTACCGAACCGCTCGGAGAGCGTCTTGGCTGTTTCCCCCACCACCTGACCGGAGAAAATATTGCCGACAGTGTTCATCACCACTTTCGCCTCTTTGTCCCCGTAGTCACGCACTAACTGGCTGAAATCCTGAAAGCCCAGACACACGGCAACCTTGTTGCTTCGGGCGGTAGCTATAAGATTGTCCAACCCTTTGAAGTATATTGTGGGCAACTCGTCGATGATGACCGATGACTTCAGCATCCCCTTCTTGTTGATGAGCTTCACGATACGGGAATTATACAGACCGAGTGCCGCACCGTAGATATTCTGACGGTCGGGATTGTTACCCACGCAGAGGATTTTCGGCTCTTCGGGATTGTTGATGTCCAGCGTAAACTCGCTGTCTGACATCACCCAGTAGAGCTGCGGTGAAATCATCCTCGAAAGCGGGATTTTTGCCGACGCTATCTGACCCATGAGCTGCTCCGCAGCCCCTCCAAGCCACGCATCCATGAACGGCGAAAGGTAGTTCTCCAGCTCCGGATAAGAGGTCAGTATCGGAAATATATCCTCGTAACGGCGGTTCAGAAACTCGATAGCATGGGGAAACGTGCAAAACTTCCCGTTCTGATAGATTTTGAGATACCAGATAATACTGGCAAACAGAATGATAGGTGACTCCACGAAGAAGTCGCCCTGCTTTTGCACCCACGTTTTATTGAGGTTGAGCATTATTGTGTAGGCACTCTCATAGGCATCCGTAATATCTTCCATAAAATCCGGGTGAATGGGATTGCACCGATGAGAGCGTCGCGGGTCGTCGAAGTTGATCACATAGAACTTCGGCTTTACCTTGTAGCCGTCCGGGTGGTTCAGCAAATGGTTGTAGGCAATAGTAGATAGGTCGGGATACTTGAAATCGTAGATGTATTGACTAAAGCCCTTTTCAATCTGTTGCTTGATAAAATTGTTTACCACGGCATAGGACTTGCCGCTGCCCGGCGTACCCAACACGATGGACGCACGGAAGGGATTAACTACATTGATCCAACCGTTGTTCCAGCGTTTCCTGTAATAGAAACGTGTCGGCAGATTGACCGAATACTCGCTTTCGATAAGCCTCGTTTCCTGCATGAAACTCTCGTTCTCGTTGTTGAAAACATCCTCCATCAAATTGTGTTTCAACAGGCGGCTCATCCACAGACCACCCATCAACAGGCAGACATAGCCCGTTCCAATGGTAAGGACATACAGTCCCGTCACCGCTTCAAGCGGCAGCGGCAGGGGCAGCAACCACCAGTTCAGGAAAAACAGCACGAACCCGACGGCAAATGCTGTCCAGATTCTCCCCCAAGTGATTTTCTCACCCTTGACACCCTTCGTACCCAGACAGGACAAGGCAAGCAAAAGGACGGAAAACAGCTTCGTGTAGAGAATGGAATGGAACAGCCCCGCCGTGCGGTCGAAGTTCAGAAGGATTTTGTCCACCACGCCGATGTTCACGCCCCACAGCCGGATGGCTTCGTAGCAGAACCAGTACACGTTCATGACCACTAAAATGATACTCACGGCACGCAGAAAATCCATGATTTTCGCCAATGCCCTCAAATCGTCTTCTTGTTGTGACATACATTGATTTTTTAATTGTTGATACTCTGATTACATACCCAAGCCCTTGCGTTTTTTCTTCTTTTTGCGCTTCATCGCCCGGATGAAAGCCTCTTCCTCGGCATCTACCGCCGGACCTTCGGGAGTGAGCAAGCCCATACCGCCCGATATATCTTCACTGTCGTAGGCGGTCTGCCCGTGTGCCTTGTCCGCAGCATCCACAGGGATGGATAGCGGTATCGGCGGTTGTCCGGCGTATGGCAGGGTGAAGTGTTCCTGCAAGGCATTCGCCGAAAGCTCCTTACCCATGCGCGAACCGTTCAGCACGCATCCCGTGCGGTGGTCGATGAAGGTAGCCCCATAGATGCGCCCTTCCTCTGTGTAGCGCAGTACGGTGTCGATGCCCTTCTCTTTGAGTTGGGATACAAATTTGTCCTTGTCATAAGTGCCTTGCAGCACGGAAAGGACGGTGCGTTTCGTCATGTCTGCCAGTTTCCTATCCTTGATTTCCGATTTGGAACGGACAAACTTCTTCTGTACGGCTTCATAGCCTGCGGACTTCCCGAAAAGCGAGGATTTGAACGGGTTGCCCACCTTGTTACCCTTGTCGTCCGTGACGGAATAGACCAGCCCGTGATACTCCCGTCCGCGCACGTTGCCCCTCGCTTCCTCCACCGTCATATTATATAAGGAAAGGAGCGCACGGTATTCGCCCATCGTCTGGAAACGGTACTGCCCATTCAGAGCCTTCACGGTGTTGCCTACCTGCTTCTTCACATCACCTGCCGATGCGGCCACCTTGCGCAACGGATTATCCAATCTCTGATTTTTACGTTCTGCCGGATGCAATCCGTACTTCTGTTCCAGTTCCCTGCGGATACGGTCGCTGCGGCGGTAGAGAAAATCCCGGTTGAGCCTTTTCCCGTTCTCGTCCACGTTGACCGTCACGATGTGCAGGTGGTGGCGGTCGATGTCCTCGTGCTTGAATACAAGATAAGGCTGGTTTCCGAAACCGAGTTTTTCCAGATACTCGCGGGCGATATTCTGCAACTCAATATCGGTCAGCACATCCTCCGGGTGCGGGTTGAGAGAGATATGCACCACCGGCTTCTCGATCTTCATCTGCGGTGGCAGGAAGGTGAGAAAACCCTCCATCGCCTTGCCTATGTCCACCGTTCCCGAACCGTCATTGTAGATGCGGTTGGTGGTGAGAAGCCGCCCCTGCGCCTCGTTAATCTTCTCCCCGTTGTAGGCAATCGCGCCGTACAACGAACTTCCTACACTGATTTTTGCGACCATTTTGCCTCCATTTCCCTTGAAAGTTCCACAATCCGGCGGCTCAGTTTCACGAGTTCGACGGTGTGTTGCTCTAATTTGTAGAGCAACGCCATCGCCTTTTTCTCTGAAAAATGCAGCCTCAGTTCCTTCACGACTTGGTTGTAATTCGTACCCACGGCACGGAATTGTGCATGAAAATCCGACAGTTTGGTGTAATAGTCCACCAACGTCTTGTCCACCTTCAGCACCTTGAACGGTTGCCCGAAGAAGTGCGCTTTGAGGAAAACAGACCGTGCATAGACACCCGATTTTCCGAACATGGCGAGGAAACGGTTGTGTTCCTCCTCGTTGAAACGGACGGTGTACCGGTACACCGCCGGATCAAGTTTGGGATTTCTCCCTGATTTGCTTTTCCTTTTCTCTTTCATATTACTTTGGATTTAGCGGATTGACGGCATAAGCCGCCGCTTCGGATTACAGCACCGCAGTTCTGAAAGGCTTCCCGACTTCGGAGGGAAAGCCCGCCCCCTGCAAGGGCAAGTGCTTTTCGTGGCTGCTCAAAATATTTTGAGCGGCTGAAAAGACATCTTGCTATGTTCAGGTGAACATAAAAATCCGTCAGGGGACGGATTGGGAAAATACCTTTCAGGACTCCGGGCCGCGCGTCATCGGCGAACCCTGCTGTCCGGGTGCAAAGTTACGCCCTTAAAGCGGTATCGGACAGATGCTTGACCCGGTCAATGACTGCCAACCGGCGCAACGTGCCGCCACTTGCCGGAGAAGTGATACAGGTTCCAAAATATACTTGTTTATTTGCAGCATGATTCAAGAAACGAACGATTTGAAGATATGATAAACGGAACATTCAAATACCCGGAAATCCGCTTCTTCGGATACTTGCCGAAACGGATACCCGAACCGTCGGAAACCCGGTTCTCCGACAATTCGGTGACGTATGGATTCAATGACTTCATGACGCAATGTCGTCAATCACCATTTGTCCGACGCACCGCTTCACCACAGAACCGGATACGCGACGACCCGCCTGCGTGTGTAGTCACGGAAGCGGATGGTGCGACAGCCAAATCCGTATGGAAACAGAAAAACAAATCATCAACAATTAAAATAAATGGAACTATGAGTAAGGAAATCTTCGTTGCATTCGCAACACAGAAAGGTGGCATCGGCAAATCCACTGTCACGGCACTTGCCGCCAGCTACCTGCACAACGTGAAAGGCTACAATGTCGCCGTCGTGGACTGCGACGACCCGCAGCACAGCATCCACGGGCTGCGCGAACACGAAATGGGGCTTATCGACAGCAGCACCTACTTCAAGGCTCTCGCTTGCGACCATTTCCGCCGGATCAAAAAGAACGCCTACACCATCGTCAAAAGCAATGCGGTGAACGCCCTCGACGATGCCGAGAGGATGATTGCCACTGAGGACGTGAAACCCGACGTGGTGTTCTTCGACATGCCCGGCACACTCCGAAGCAACGGCGTGATAAAGACGCTCTCGCAGATGGACTACATTTTCACTCCGCTGAGTGCCGACCGCTTTGTCGTGGAGAGTACCCTGAAATTCGTCACGATGTTCCGCGACAGGCTGATGACTACCGGACAGGCGAAAACAAAGGGGCTGCATCTGTTCTGGACGATGGTGGACGGCAGGGAGAGGAACGACTTGTACGGCATCTACGAGGAAGTGATAGCCGAAATGGGCTTTCCGGTACTTTCCACCCGCTTGCCCGACAGCAAGAAGTTCCGCCGTGACCTTTCGGAAGAGCGCAAGAGCGTTTTCCGCTCCACCATCTTCCCGATGGACACGGCACTGCTGAAAGGGAGTGGCATCCGGGAGTTTTCCGAAGAGATAAGCGACATCATCAGACCGCAGTGAGCATGGGCAGCAGGAAAGTGAACACGGAAGGCATCGACGAGGAACTGCTGTTAGCCTCCATCGGGCGGCGCACACAGGACGGGACACTGCGCCCCGCACAGGAAGTACCCGCAGCTGCACCGACCGAAGAGGACACCGCCGCACCGGAACCATCTCCTGTGCAACCCGTAACACGGGAAAAAGCGCAGAGGGAAAGTGGACGCCGGAAAAGGCAGGACGAGGACTACAACGAGCTATTCCTGCGCCGCAACGAGATAAAGACCCGCCAATGTGTCTATATCAGCCGTGACGTCCACGGCAAGATCCTCAGAATCGTGAACGACATCGCCGGAGGGGAAATCTCAGTAGGCGGATATGTGGATACCGTGCTGCGCCAGCATCTGGAACAGCACAAGGAGAGAATCAACGAACTGTACAAGAAACAACGTGAAGATCTGATTTGAAAATGGAAAAAGAAATGACACCGAATGAAAAAAGACCACAGCAAGACTGCGGAGGTATGTTTACCCAAGTGCAGGCGAGTGTGGAAATACTGTCGCCTGTCCCGGTAAGCGGCAAATGCAGTGAGAAGGACTATGAACGCCTGTTCATCCGCGACCCGGAAGTAAAGGCACGTGAGGGGAAGATGGCGTATGTGCGCCCGGAGTACCACGAGCGTATCATGCGTATCACCCGTGTAATCGGGCATGACCGGCTTACGCTGTCCGCTTACATCGACCATGTGCTGACGCACCACTTCAACCAGTGCGAAGATGCGATAAAGAGCCTTTATGCCCGAAATTACAATTCAGTATTCTAACCAAAAACGGAAGGATATGAATTACACAATCAGCATGACAGACATTCTGCTGGCGGTATCGGTCGGCTGCAACCTCTGGTTCCTGTTCCTGCTCCTTTACGAGCGCATCATGGACACGCGGATTGTCCGCTTCTTCAAGGGCATTGTCGGATTATGGCGGTCACTGGACGGGAATGAGGCTAAACGCATAGCGGCACACGAGGAAGTCCCTGCGGAAAAGGCGGACATCATCGGCAAGAGCCGTTTCAGGATGGCATCCACCCGGACAACCGCTGCCATACCGACGCAAGAAGCCGCCACTATTGAAAAAGGCATTGAGCTGTCGGAGGAAGAGGCTACTTTTGACGACGGAAAAACGGGAAACGCATCCCGCCCGGCACAAGTCCCGGAGGAAAAACTCGATGAGACCTTCACGAGCATACCGCCGGAGGAACTGGGATACGGGGACGACGAACCGGAAGAGGACGCCTCGGACACGCCACGGGCTTCGGGCAGCAGCTTTGACGAGATTGACGACGCCTGCAAGACCGCCAAAAACCCGGACGCGACACAGGCGGAACGTGAAAAGGCGGCTAAGGTGTTCACCGACATGGAGGGCACGGAGTTGTACGAGAAAATGATGGAAGGCTCTTCGGAGATAGGCATCCGCATCAAGGGGCTTATCGAGATTCGGCTGAAGAAATCTGAAAAGGAGTTCGTCGTGCCGGACAACATCGAGGAGTTCGACATTCGCAACTATGTATGACAACAATAAAAGAAATGAACATGAAAGAATGACATCAACCCACGCGGCGAGGAAACGCAAGGCGCATCCCCATCCGCAACGGACACGCCCACGTCCGTGGAAACAAACGGGCATCCACTAAAACCAAAGTAAAGAAACAAAGTATCAACCGCCCGACAAAGGACCATCCACCCTTTTGACGGCAAAAAACAAGAACAGTTTATGAACAAGAACATCTTGAAAAACAGAAAAGCAATCCTCTCCGCGGCACTTGTCATCGCCGCAACCGCCTCCGCTTTCGCGCAGGGAAACGGCATCGCGGGCATCAACGAAGCCACCTCTATGGTGAGTTCTTATTTCGACCCCGGAACTAAACTGATATACGCCATCGGTGCAGTCGTCGGGCTTATCGGGGGCGTAAAAGTGTACGGCAAGTTTTCATCGGGCGACCCCGACACCAGCAAGACAGCCGCCTCGTGGTTCGGCGCGTGCATCTTCCTGATTGTTGCCGCCACCATCCTGCGCTCATTCTTCCTTTAATAAATAATGTATGGCTGAATACCCAATCAACAAGGGTATCGGCCGTCCGGTAGAGTTCAAGGGCTTGAAGGCACAGTACCTCTTCATCTTCTGCGGAGGTCTGCTGGCTCTCTTCGTCCTGTTCGTCATCCTCTACATGGTCGGTATCGACCAGTGGATATGTATCGGCTTCGGCGCGGCATCGTCCTCCCTCCTTGTATGGCAGACCTTCGCGCTGAACGCCCGGTACGGTGAACACGGGCTGATGAAATTAGGAGCGGCACGGAGCCATCCCCGATACCTTATCAACCGGCGGCGGATAACCCGTCTGTTCAAACGACAACGAAAGGAAGAAAGACAATGAGGAATACATCGAAAATGACAACACTGGAAAACAGGTTCCCACTTTTAGCGGTGGAGCATGGCTGCATCATCTCAAAGGACGCCGACATCACGGTGGCTTTCGAGGTGGAACTACCGGAACTTTACACCGTGACGGGTGCGGAGTACGAGGCGATACACAGTTGCTGGTGCAAGGCTATCAAGGTGCTGCCGGACTACTCCGTCGTCCACAAACAGGACTGGTTCATCAAGGAACGCTACAAACCGGAGCTTCAGAAGGACGACATGAGCTTTTTAAGCCGCTCTTTCGAGCGTCACTTCAACGAGCGTCCGTACCTGAAACACACCTGCTACCTCTACCTGACCAAGACAACAAAGGAGCGTAACCGGATGCAGAGCAATTTCAGCACGCTGTGCCGGGGACATATCATCCCGAAGGAGCTGGACAGGGAAACCACGACCAAGTTCTTGGAAGCCTGCGAACAGTTCGAGCGCATCATGAACGACAGCGGGCTTGTCAGGCTGCGCCGCCTCTCCACCGATGAGATTGTGGGTACTGAGGGAAAGACGGGACTTATTGAACGCTACTTCTCGCTCATGCCGGAAGGTGACACCACCTTGCAGGACATCGAGCTTTCGGCAAGGGAGATGCGCATCGGCGACAACCGCCTGTGTCTGCACACCCTCTCCGACGCGGAAGACCTGCCGGGCAAGGTGGCTACCGACACCCGTTACGAGAAGCTCTCCACCGACCGGAGTGACTGCCGACTGTCATTCGCCTCCCCGGTGGGGCTTCTGCTCTCCTGCAATCATATCTACAACCAGTATGTGCTGATAGACAACAGTGAGGAAACCTTGCAGAAGTTCGAGAAGTCCGCCCGTAACATGCAGTCGCTATCTCGCTATTCAAGGAGCAACAGCATCAACCGCGAGTGGATAGACCAATACCTGAACGAAGCCCATTCCTACGGACTGACCTCGGTACGGGCACACTTCAACGTCATGGCGTGGAGCGACGATGCGGAGGAACTGAAGCATATCAAGAACGACGTGGGCAGCCAGTTGGCAAGCATGGAATGCGTGCCGCGCCACAACACCATCGACTGCCCGACACTCTACTGGGCGGCGATACCCGGCAATGCGGCGGACTTCCCGGCGGAAGAGAGTTTCCACACCTTCATCGAACAGGCGGTGTGCCTGTTCACAGAGGAAACCAACTACCGCAGCTCGCTCTCGCCCTTCGGCATCAAGATGGTGGACAGGCTCACGGGAAAACCGCTGCACCTTGACATCTCCGACCTGCCCATGAAGCGAGGTATCACGACCAACCGCAACAAGTTCGTGCTGGGTCCTTCTGGCAGCGGCAAGTCTTTCTTCATGAACCACCTCGTGCGCCAATATTATGAGCAAGGCGCACATGTGGTATTGGTGGACACGGGAAACTCCTATCAGGGCTTGTGCGGCATGATCCGACGCAAGACAGGCGGAGCGGACGGTGTGTATTTCACCTACACGGAAGATAAGCCCATCAGCTTCAACCCGTTCTACACCGACGATTACATCTTCGACGTGGAGAAGAAGGACAGCATCAAGACCCTGTTGCTGACGCTCTGGAAGTCGGAGGACGACAAGGTGACAAAGACGGAGAGCGGCGAGCTGGGCAGTGCCGTGAGTGCCTATATTGAGCGCATCCAATCCGACCGTAGCATCGTGCCGTCGTTCAACACCTTCTACGAGTATATGCGTGACGACTACCGCAAGGAACTGGCACAGCGTGACATCAAGGTGGAGAAGTCCGACTTCAACATCGACAACATGCTCACCACCATGCGGCAGTATTACCGGGGCGGGCGTTACGATTTCCTGCTCAACTCCACGGAGAACATCGACCTGCTCGGCAAGCGGTTCATCGTCTTCGAGATAGATTCGATTAAAGAAAACCGCGAACTGTTCCCCGTCGTGACCATCATCATCATGGAAGCCTTCATCAACAAGATGCGGCGGCTGAAAGGCGTGCGGAAACAGCTTATCGTGGAAGAGGCTTGGAAGGCCCTCTCATCGGCGAACATGGCTGAATATCTGCGCTATATGTATAAGACGGTCAGAAAATATTACGGCGAGGCAATCGTGGTGACGCAGGAGGTGGACGACATTATCAGTTCTCCGGTGGTCAAAGAGAGCATTATCAACAACTCGGATTGTAAAATCCTGCTTGACCAAAGGAAATATATGAACAAGTTCGACCAGATACAGGCGTTGCTCGGACTGACGGAAAAGGAGAAGTCGCAGATACTCTCCATCAACATGGCGAACAACCCTTCACGGCTCTACAAGGAGGTGTGGATAGGCTTGGGCGGCACGCAGTCGGCGGTCTATGCCACGGAGGTCAGCGCGGAAGAGTATCTGGCGTACACCACCGAGGAAACGGAAAAAGTGGAGGTTTACCGTCTGGCGGAGAAGCTGGGCGACGACATCGAAGCCGCCATCCGGCAGCTTGCCGAAAGGCGGAGAAACAAGGAATAACTAAAAAACAGAATGTATCAACCAAAAAAGAAAAACGCGTATGAATTTACCAAAAGTGAAAATGCTGCAAGTCAGCAAGTGCCTTATCGGATTGGCGGTCATGATGCTGCAATCCTGCGACGTGGCCGACAACCGCCGCGACATGCTGTGCGGGAACTGGGAGAGCGTGGAGGGAAAACCTGACGTGCTTATCTACAAGGAGGGCGAAGCCTACAAAGTGACGGTGTTCCGTCGTAGCGGTCTGCGCCGCAAGCTCAAGCCGGAAACCTATCTCTTGCAGGAGGAGAACGGCAACCTGTTCATGAACACCGGCTTCCGCATCGACGTGTCCTACAACGAGGCCACGGATGTGCTGACTTTCTCGCCAAACGGGGACTATGTGCGGGTGAAGCCGCAGCCGGGACATCCGACCGAAGAATAACAACCACTAAAATCCAAAGTAACATGAGAACAAGAATAACAATGATTATCTGCCTGTGCCTGCTTTTCGCGGGCAGGGCAAGCGCACAGTGGGTCGTAAGCGATCCGGGCAATCTAGCGCAGGGCATCATCAATGCCTCCAAAAACATCATCCATACCTCCAAGACCGCCACGAACATGGTGAGCAACTTTCAGGAGACGGTGAAAATCTATCAGCAGGGCAAGAAGTATTACGATGCCCTCAAATCGGTGAACAATCTGGTCAAGGACGCCCGCAAGGTGCAGCAGACCATCCTGATGGTGGGCGACATCACAGACATCTATGTGAACAGTTTCCAACGGATGCTCCGTGACGGGAATTTCAGACCCGAAGAGCTTTCCGCAATCGCTTTCGGCTACACGAAACTGCTGGAGGAAAGCAACGAAGTGTTGACGGAACTCAGGAACGTGGTGAACATCACCACGCTCTCCATGACCGACAAGGAGCGCATGGACGTGGTGGAACGCTGCCACTCGAAGATGAAGCGTTACCGCAACCTCGTGAGCTACTACACGAACAAGAACATCTCCGTGAGTTACCTGCGTGCGAAAAAGAAGAACGACCTCGACCGCATCATGGGGCTGTACGGGAACATGAACGAAAGATACTGGTAGCCTATGAAGTTCGACAACCTTCATCAGATTTTACGTTCACTTTATGAGCAGATGATGCCGCTGTGTGGGGACATGGCTGGTGTGGCGAAAGGCATCGCCGGGCTGGGTGCGCTGTTCTACGTCGCCTACCGGGTATGGCAGTCGCTGGCGAGAGCTGAACCGATAGACGTATTCCCGATGCTCCGTCCTTTTGCCATCGGTCTGTGCATCATGTTCTTCCCGACTGTGGTGCTGGGCACGATAAACAGCATCCTCTCACCCGTCGTACAGGGCACGGCAAAGATGCTGGAGGCGGAAACGCTGGACATGAACCGATACCGGGAGCAGAAGGACAAACTGGAATACGAGGCGATGGTACGCAACCCCGAAACCGCCTACCTCGTGTCCAACGAGGAATTTGACAAGCAACTGGAGGAACTCGGCTGGTCGCCCTCCGACATGGTGACGATGGCGGGAATGTATATCGACCGGGGAATGTACAACATGAAGAAGAGCATCCGCGACTTCTTCCGCGAGATACTCGAACTGCTGTTCCAAGCCGCCGCCCTCGTGATAGACACCGTCCGCACCTTCTTTCTCGTGGTGCTGGCGATTCTCGGTCCGATAGCCTTCGCCCTGTCGGTATGGGACGGTTTCCAAAACACGCTCACGCAGTGGATATGCCGCTATATACAGGTCTATCTGTGGCTACCGGTATCGGACATGTTCAGCACCATACTGGCGAAGATACAGGTTCTGATGCTGCAAAACGACATCGAGCGGATGCAGGCAGACCCGAACTTCTCGCTGGATTCGAGCGACGGGGTGTATATCGTATTCCTCTGCATCGGCATCATCGGCTACTTTACCATTCCCACCGTTGCGGGCTGGATTATCCAAGCCGGAGGCATGGGCGGTTACGGTCGCAACGTGAACCAGATGGCGGGACGAGCCGGAAGCATGGCGGGCAGCGTGGCGGGTGCAGCCGCAGGAAACGCAGTCGGACGTGTCGGCAAATTGCTGAAATAATCAATGTGCAATCATAAATTGGAAAATATAAATGGAATTCAAATCACTTAGAAACATCGAATCGTCGTTCAGGCAGATACGCCTGTTCGGTATCGTCTTCCTCTCGCTGTGCGCCGTGGTGACGGTGTGGAGCGTGTGGAACTCCTACCGTTTCGCAGAGAAGCAACGGGAGAAAATCTATGTGCTGGACAACGGCAAGAGCCTGATGCTCGCCTTGTCTCAGGATTTGTCGCAGAACCGCCCGGCGGAGGCACGGGAACATGTGCGCCGTTTCCACGAGATGTTCTTCACGCTATCACCTGAAAAAAGCGCGATTGAACACAACGTGAAACGTGCCTTGCTGCTGGCGGACAAGAGCGTGTACCACTATTATTCGGACTTCGCGGAGAAGGGGTACTACAACCGCATCATCGCCGGGAACATCAACCAAGTGCTGAAGGTGGACAGCGTGGTGTGCGACTTCAACGCCTATCCCTACCGTGCCGTGACCTACGCCACACAGAAAATCATCCGGCAGAGCAACGTCACCGAGCGCAGCCTCGTGACCACCTGCCGCCTGCTGAACGCATCGCGGTCGGATGACAACCCGAACGGTTTTACCATCGAGGGTTTCACCATCATTGAGAACAAGGATTTACAGACTATCAAACGGTAACAGGACATGAAAAGTATCAGAAAATCAATGTGGGGCATGTATTGGAAACTCCACGACAAACGGAAACGCTTGGCGGCAAGTCTCAAAGGGTATCTGGACGGCTTGCCGCCGGAAACACGCCGCCGCATCGTGCTGGGGATGTTCGCCGCCTTCGCGGTGCTTGCCCTTTACACCTTCGGCAGAGCCGTCTATGACATCGGCAGGAACGACGGCTCACATATGGAAACGGGACACGCCGGACGGGTGGAACTGCCGACCCCGGCGGAAACAGGCAATCACTTAACACCTTATTTATATGGAACAGACAAAGAATGAACCGACGAAAGAGAACAAAGCTGCTCCCGAAACGGGGAAACCGAAAAAGGAGCGCGAACCGCTGACAGAGGCGCAACGGCTGAAACGGCAGAAGATGATCGTGCTGCCCGCTATGGTGTTGGTGTTCATCGGGGCGATGTGGCTGATATTCGCCCCGTCCTCCGGCAAGGAGCAACCGCCGGGAACGGACGGATACAACACCGAGATGCCCGACGCTGACAAGGCGAACAAGCAGATTATCGGCGACAAGCTGAAAGCCTACGAGCATGGGGAGATGGAAGAGCGTCAGGAGAGCCGCAACCGTGCCATCGGGCAGCTGGGCGACATGTTCGACCGCGAGATAGCGGGAACGGAGAACGGAGTGGACTTCGACCTCGCCAATCCGGGCGGCAAGGAAGAAAGGGCAAAGCCAGCCACGCCGCAGACCATCCAGTCCTCCGCAGCCGCCTACCGTGACCTGAACGCCACGCTCGGAAACTTCTACGACCAGCCGAAAAACGACAATGCGGAGATGGACGAATTGTTGGAGCGCATCGCATCGCTGGAGTCGGAACTGGAAAGCGAGAGGGGCAAGGCTTCCTCTATGGACGAGCAGGTGGCTCTTATGGAGAAGTCCTACGAGCTGGCGGCAAAGTACATGGGCGGTCAGAACGGAGGACAGCCATCGGCGGAACAGAGGGCAGAGCCAACTACCGTGCAGAAAGGGAAGAAGAACAAGGCAATGCCTATCAGACAGGTGGAGCATCAAGTAGTTTCTTCACTCTCACAGCCTATGAGTAACGCGGAGTTTGTCGCCGCCTTATCGCAGGAACGCAACCGGGGTTTCAACACGGCTGTCGGCACGGCGGAGGTATTGGACAGGAACACCATACCGGCGTGCGTGCATGGGGCGCAGAGCGTGACGGACGGGCAGACGGTAAGGCTGCGCCTGCTGGAGCCTATGGCGGTGGCAGGCAGGACAATACCCCGGGGTGCGGTGGTGGTCGGCACGGGCAAGATACAGGGTGAGCGGCTCGACATCGAGATTACCTCGCTGGAATACGACGGCACGATTATCCCCGTGGAGCTTGCGGTCTATGACACGGACGGACAGCCCGGCATCTTCATCCCGAACTCGATGGAGATGAACGCCGTCCGGGAGGTCGCCGCCAACATGGGCGGCTCGCTGGGAAGCAGCATCAACATCTCCACCAATGCCGGGGCGCAGCTCGCCTCCGACTTGGGCAAGGGGCTGATACAAGGCACGAGCCAGTACATCGCCAAAAAGATGCGAACCGTCAAGGTGCATCTGAAAGCCGGGTACAGGGTCATGCTTTACCAAGAAAAATATTGAAAACAATAAAAATTACCACTAAAATCCAAAAGTAATGAGAAAAGTAATCATCATGTTTGCCCTCGCTATGGGCATCATAACTGCCAACGCGCAGGAGAATGTAACCGTTGAAACGACCAACGGAAGTGAACAACCGACCTTGACGAAGGAGGTCTATCCGCAGAAGGAGGCGGACGGCGACCTATATCACGGGCTGTCACGCAAGCTGACCTTCGACCGCATGATACCGCCGCACGGTCTGGAAGTGACCTACGACAAGACCGTCCACGTCATTTTTCCGGCGGAGGTGCGCTATGTCGATTTAGGCTCGCCCGACCTGATTGCCGGGAAAGCCGACGGAGCGGAGAACATCATCCGTGTGAAGGCTACCGTAAGGAATTTTCCCAACGAAACGAATATGTCCGTCATCACGGAGGACGGCAGTTTCTACACCTTCAACGTGAAGTACGCCGCCGAACCGCTGTTACTCAACGTGGAGATGTGCGATTTCATCCATGACGGCAGTACGGTGAACCGCCCGAACAATGCGCAGGAAATCTATCTGAAAGAGCTGGGCAGCGAAAGCCCGATGCTGGTGCGCCTTATCATGAAGTCCATCCACAAACAGAACAAGCGCGAGGTGAAGCATATCGGCTGCAAGCGTTTCGGCATCCAATACCTGTTGAAAGGCATCTACACGCACAACGGCTTGCTTTATTTCCACACGGAGATAAAGAACCAGAGCAACGTGCCTTTCGATGTGGACTACATCACTTGGAAAATCGTGGACAAGAAGGTTGCGAAGCGTACTGCCGTGCAGGAGCAGATTATTCTGCCGCTCCGCGCGCAGAACTACGCCACCCTCGTGCCGGGCAAAAAGAGCGAGCGCACGGTCTTCACGATGGCGAAGTTCACCATCCCCGATGACAAGTGCCTCGTGGTGGAATTGAACGAGAAGAACGGCGGCCGTCACCAGTCCTTCGTGATTGAGAACGAGGATTTGGTACGCGCGGGTACCATCAACGAACTTCAAGTACGCTGACCATGAGAAAGTACATCGCAATAATCATCGCGTCGCTTGCCCTTTTTACAGGGCAGGCGCACGCCCAGCGGTGTCTGCCGAAGATGCAGGGCATCGAGGTGAGGGCGGACATGGCGGACGGCTTCAATCTCGGCGGCAAGGACGGCGGGTACAGCTTCGGGGCGGCTCTCTCCACCTACACGAAGAAGGGGAACAAGTGGGTGTTCGGTGGCGAATACCTGTTGAAGAACAATCCCTACAAGGACACCAAGATACCCGTGGCGCAGTTCACGGCGGAGGGCGGCTATTACTTCAAGATACTGTCGGACGCCCGAAAGATTGTTTTCGTCTATGCCGGGGCTTCGGCTCTCGCCGGATATGAGGCGGTAAATTGGGGGAAGAAGGTGCTGCATGACGGCTCCACGCTGCACGACCGGGACGCCTTCATCTACGGCGGTGCGCTGACGCTCGATGTGGAGTGTTACGTGGCAGACCGTATCGCCCTGCTTGCCAACCTGCGGGAGCGTTGCCTTTGGGGTGGCGACACACGGAAGTTCCACACGCAGTTCGGGGTCGGTATCAAGTTCATCATCAACTGACACGGGCATGGAAAGGACGGAAATAGATGCTGTCAGAAGGATGCCGCTTGCGGATTTTCTCGCACGGCTGGGGCATGAGCCTGTCAGAAGGAGCGGTAACGAGCTGTGGTATCTTGCCCCGTACAGGGGCGAGCGCACATCCTCTTTCCGTGTGAACGTGGCGAAACAGCTCTGGTACGACTTCGGTTTGGGCAAGGGCGGCGACATCTTCACGCTTGCCGGGGAGTTTCTGCAAAGCGATGACTTCATGAAGCAAGCGAAGTTCATAGCGGAAGCCGCCAATATGACGGTTGCCGGATGGGAAAAGCCCGTCTATCTCTCGAAGCCGACCGAATCCGTTTTTGAGGATGTGGAGGTCGCTCCGCTGCTCCGCTCACTGCTGACGGAGTATTTAGAGGAACGGGGCATCCCTTACGCCATCGCATCCCGTCACTGCTGCCGCTTGAACTACGGTGTGCGTGGGAAACGGTATTTTGCCGTTGGCTTTCCGAACATGGCAGGTGGCTATGAAGTCAGAAGCCGATATTTCAAGGGTTGCATACCTCCGAAGTCTGTATCACTGGTAAAGGCGAATGACATCCCGGCTGACGAGTGCCTCGTGTTCGAGGGCTTCATGGACTTTCTCTCTGCCGTGACGCTTGGTGTAACCGGTAACGCTGACTGTCTTGTGCTGAACTCAGTCGCCAACGTGGAGAAGGCGGCGGGATTGCTGGACGGATACGGGCGCATCGGCTGCTTCCTCGACCGTGACGAAGCCGGACGGCGGACGCTTGCCGCACTTACCATGCGATACGGGGAACGTGTCACCGACCGTTCCTCCCTCTATGACGGTTGCAAGGACTTGAACGAGTACCTGCAACTGACAACGAAAAAACAGAAAAACAACCATCTAAAAATCGAAGAACAATGAACATACTGAACAACAGAAACAAGAGAACATCAATATTCAAGGCAGTGGCGTTATGCCTGATAGCCGCCATGTCATTCACCCTCGTGTCATGTGACGATGACATGGACATCCAGCAGTCCTATCCCTTCACGGTGGAGGTCATGCCCGTGCCGAACAAGGTAGTAAAGGGGCAGACAGTGGAAATCCGCTGTGAACTGAAAAAGGAGGGCGACTTTTCGGGTACGCTCTATACCATCCGCTATTTCCAGTTCGAGGGGGAAGGCTCGCTCAAAATGGATAACGGCATCACCTTCCTGCCTAACGACCGCTACCTGCTGGAGAACGAAAAATTCCGCCTGTACTACACGGCGGCGGGTGATGAGGCGCATAATTTCATCGTGGTGGTGGAGGATAACTTTAGCAACTCCTACGAACTGGAATTTGACTTCAACAACAGGAATGTAAAGGACGACGATCTTACCATCGTTCCCATCGGCAACTTCAGCCCCTTGTTGAAATGATGCGTGTATTCATGACAATGCTCTGTTCACTTCTGACGGTCTGTTCTGTGTCCGCGCAGATCAGCCGCCAAGAGGGAACGGACGGGCAGGCGGCAATCTACCGACTGCCGCTTATGGAACGTGCTTTTTTATGCTGCCGCTACTTTGAAGGCTGGCACTCAGAAAAACACTACCCATACGTCGGTTGGGGTCACAAACTTTTGCCAAACGAGAAGTATTCGGCACGAACCATGACAAAACGGGATGCGGATGAACTTTTGCGGAAAGACCTGCGCAAATTTGTCGCCATGTTCCGTAAATTCGGGGTTGATTCGATTTTGCTTGGCACGTTAGCTTACAATGTGGGACCGGCGAAGCTGTTAGGCAGCAAAACAATCCCCAAAAGCACCTTAATCAAGAAGCTGGAAGCTGGTGACAGGAACATCTACCGTGAGTATATAGCCTTCTGCAACTACAAAGGAAAACGCCACGCCATGCTGCTCAAACGGAGAAAGGCGGAGTTTGCGCTGTTGTATATCCCATAAAAGGACTGACAAAACTGGCAAAAGACGTGCCATATTTAACTTGGCACGTCTTTTGCTCTATCACTTGATAGATTATCGTAGGATTTTCTCGTTAATTGACATCGTTGAGCCATTTTTGCCTATCGGTTTCCAAATAACACTTCAAGTTGTAAGTGTTGTGAGAGCAATACAAAACATAGTTATTAACCATAAAAAGTATAGCGAAATTATGAAGAAAGTATTTAGGAAAATTCAGAAAGGAACAACAAAAATGATTGAACGTATCAAATCGTTGGGGGAAATGGAGACGAAGCAGAAATGTGTAGTTCAACGGTTCGAGATTATCATTCCCCTCCACCAAAAAATAACGACCCAATATATAGCCTCCGCAAGTTTTACTTGCGGATTTTTTAGTTATCGCAGATTGGACAAAGGTTTCTTTGCTACTTTCTTTGTCCGCCATCATGCTCACTGAAAGAAAGTAGGGCGGCTCTCGCCGCCCCGCCACTCAAAAGCGTGTGTAAAGTCCCGTCACCATCGTGAACATTTCCTCCAGCATATCAAAATAGATACCCTCGTGTACGGCAATGTCCTTTGTCTTGCACTCAAAGGTCTTTTTGCTGAACGTCCTGCGGTAGAAGCGCATATTGTAGAGGTCTGCCCCTTCGTCATAGATGATGTCAAGGCGGTTGGCACTTGTTTTGTTCCTTGCAAGGCTCATCCGTAAGCCGTTGCCCATATCTATGAAATCACGGCTACCTGTCATGGCGGTGAAGCGTTTTCCGCCTATCTGCTGTAATATCGTCTTGGCTATCATATCTTTTGTTTTTAGGGTTTTAAGTATTGGCGGTGCGGACACCGCCATCCCGTTCAAAATTCTCGCATTTCGGAAATGGGGGTCTGCCGTTGTAGCCACTCTTTCACACATTCCATATTGTACTCGCTCGTGATGACTGCCGTATGGCTGTCGGTGGCGGTGAAACGTGTGCTTTCGTAATCATCTATCCACCCCTTGAGGGTGTCCGTTCCCCACGCTCCGGTATCGTCAAAGATACCGTCCAATGCCGTGATAGGTTCGCTGAACTTGACTATCAGCGTTTGATAGGTCGTGTTCATAGTCTGTCCTCCTTTCCCTTCTTTGCGTTCAGCCACTTGTCCCGTGCGGCTCGGCACTCGTCCAACGTGGGTTTGACACAAGAGAACAATTCTCTGTCTATGGGGTGGCGGTAGTCGTACTGCACAAGTGTCCGCCTGCGTCTTCCGATACCCGATTGGAAACGCTCGTATTTCTCCGTACCTGCTTCCGCGCAGGTGCTTACTCCGTTGATGGTCATTCGTGTTGTCATAATGTTGCTTTTTAGATGGTTAAAAATGTACTGACAGAACTCTGTTCTTCATCACCATTTCGGGGTTGCTTGTGTAGCGTTGGTGCAGGTAGAAATGGTGTGAGCCGAAGCCGTAAAGGAAAAACTTGTCAAGTTCGTGCTTCTCGGCAAACTCCTTTACGCTCTTTCTCAATTCCCCCTCACTCGTTGTGAGAGTGAGGAGGTTCACAAATTCAAGGAACATCGTGGGGATTGCATCATCCCACACACAAATCATACTTTCAATTCTTACTTCCATATCAATGTTGTTTTAGGGGTTATGCTATGCCGCTTTCATCCGCTCACGGATAAGGTTGGCGTTCTTGTTCACAAGGTCTATGATGCGCTCGTGATATTCGGTGTCCTGGTTGTGCTTGCCGTGGCACTGCACCACTTCGAGGGTTCGCAAGTCCACCTCTACGGTTTCAATAATCTCATCGCCAATCCTTGCCGATAGTATGAGGGTGTCGGCTTTCTTGTAGTATCCACTGCCAAACACGCAGATGCCCTGCGTCTTGCCCTCGTTGTAATACTCGTCTATGCTTTCAAGCACCTTGACGATTATTTCCTCGTCCGTGATTACCAAGCCGAAGAATTTGGATTTGTTGGCGATGAAATCCTCCGCATCTTTCTTTCGTTGGAGTTGTCGCTGTTGCTCACGCTCACGCCTTTCAATCTCCCAACGGCGTTGCTCTGCGGCTCTTTCCTTCTCGTGTATGGCTTCAATTTTTCGGGTTGCGTTGTCGTGTGCCGCCATGAAATCTTCGGGACAGATGTTCTTCGGGTTACGGAGGTCTTGACCGAGTTTTTTGAGCATACGCAGATAGTCGCACCACATTGAGAGGTTGTCTATCTGATACTTGTGACGCTTGGCAATCAGATATGATGCCCAACATTCATCGGCAGTACGGGTATTGAAAAGAAAGTGTTTCATGACCTCAATCTCACCGCCTTTCATAAGGGTTTCAATTCTTGGGTCTGAAAGCAAGGCTTTGAAAAGACGCACGGGGGAGATGCCGTGGAAATCGCCCTTGAAGCCGTTACGTCTGAGTTGGGGCAATATCCTCATCTTTGGATATGCACAGCTTCTTGCCACCACATCATCGTATAGGCTGTTGTGCGGTCTTACCTCCATATCGCTGCCTAATGCCCACACATCGCAATAGCAGAAAAGGAAGCCACGGAGCAACGCCATGTCCGTAACCTTGCCGTCGGGTGAAATCCAACGCTGCACGACCTCGTGGCAGTAGAAACGCATCGGTTCGCCTTTCCTGCTCTCGCATCTGACCTGCGCCACGCGGATTACCTGATACCCTTTGCAGGTGGTTATCACGCTGAAATTCTGCGTTTCCTTGTAGATGCGTCTGCGTGTGTCCTGCACTTTGAGTTCGGCATGGCATTTGGGGCAGGTGCAGCCTTCAAGGGTGTCGCATAGTCCGCTGTCGCTGTGCCACTCGTGACCGCAGTCGGAACAGGTGATGTTCCCTTTCTTGGTGCGGTAGCCGATATGCTCAACGCAGTGGCGGTATGCCCAATCTATTTGTGTCGCTGATATGGGGCGAAGGTTGGCGGAAAGTCTTGCCACCTCTTTCTGTATCTTGGTCTTCGGTTTCATAAGCCTAAATCAAATAATGAGGGTTGGGGTTGGTTTTCTTTTCTCGCTGACGGTCTGTGGCGGTTCTGCAACTTGCGGAGTTCCTCCTCTTGGTATTTGCGGACAGCGTTCTGACGTGCCTCCGCCTTTTCCTCTGCCGTGAGTTTCACAACGTGGTTCACAACCACTTGGCAGTCCATCGGTTTGCCCACCTCTATCTCGTTTTCCTCATAGTAGTGGATGGCTTGCCCGAATATCTCTCCGTCCGTGAAACCGTTGCAACCGCTTTTCTGCACATAGTTCAGAATGTGGGTCACGCACTCGTCCATGTTCTTGGCAGGGTTGCGGTACTTCTTTGCAAATAGCGCATCTTCCTCCGCACGCTGTTCCAAGTACATATATATCGTTCTCTTGAAATGGTCTGTTCCTTTCATATCGCTGTCATTTTTAGATTATCTGTTTCAGTATCTCTCTCCAATAGGTCGGCTCTACCTCGCTGAGAAGGAAGTCCATGAAATCCCTCCGTGCGTCCTTGTTCAGTTCGTGGTACAATCTTCGGAAAGTTTCAAAATTGCCGTTGATGTACGTTTCCACCATATACACGAAGATGTTGTCCACCTCGTAATATCTGCACTGCTGCGCTGCCGTCTTGCTGTTTCTTTTTGCCATGTCGGTAAGGGTTAAAGGGTGAATAACCAAAGGATGAAGCCAAAGAAGGCAATGGTGGAAAGGATAGCCACGATTACACCTATCGCCACTCGGAACACTCCGTTTACAATCTCTCTGATGATGCCCCAAAGGATGCCGAACACCCCGAAGGCGGTGCGCATCATCAAGCCGCATATCGCCAACCCGATGTGTTGCGCCATTTGTCTGAAATTTGCCGTTGCCGTCATATCTTCGCTGTTTTTGATTTTTTTGTTTTTAATGCGGATTCAAGAGCTGAGGGAGTTGAGTTTCAAACTATCTTATCTGCCTCTCGTTTATCCGACATTTTTTTTATGCGTCTTTCTGTCGCATCGGTCGTTTTCGTTTCGGGTGCTTGAAAAGGTAGGGATTAGGGAATGCAAGGTTTTTCGGTCAAAATACTACCCGCAGGGCTGGAGATTTTTACCGAAAACAGGAGGCTTGACCTTGCTTTCCCGTCCAATCCCGGAATTACCTTTGCGCCCAGAACGAAAATGACTGACTGATGCGGCTTACTGAAAGGCGCAAAATGGAGGTAAACGAAAACAGAGGCAGATTGTGTAGAAAAAAACTTCAGGGGAAAATCCGTAAAAAAAAGAATCACCAAAAGGAAAAAGACATCACCGGAAGCGTGAAAAGGGCAAACCACAACAAAGGAAGTATGATTGTTTCCGATCCGACGGAACTTGTTCAGCCGGGTGGCAACAATCATTCTTCCCGGTTTGTCCGGCTGTGTGTGGGCGCCTGTTTCATTCATGGGGCAGGCTGACACACTCTGCATTCACTTTCCGCTTCCGGCAAAAGAGACAGCGAAAAAAGAAAAATCATTTGAAAACCCGTAAAAGCATCTCTTGGCATAGGCGCAAAAGAAAGGGGCATTGCTTCATCTGTCTAAACATCGTTTAGGCGTGAGGCAATGCCCTTTTCTCCAGCTATGCGGTAGTCGGCACACGTTTGTTCCAAACTCGTTTTGGGCAATGGTGTGCCGACGGACAATACCGCTTTTACGGAAAATTCTTATGAATGAGGGGATAAAAAACGGGAGTTTATATCAAAATCTCGAATTAAATAGCTACTTTTGCATACGAAGAGTTCTTTGAAGGTTACGCAACGCGCAGAAGGATAATGCAGTAGATAACTAACTAAATCGTAACCTATTACTATCAAGAGCAATTAACCTACGCTCATTTCCAATAAATTACACTCTTTTCGTAACTTCTTGCAGCAAAGATACTGTTTTTCTTCCGGGATTTTTGAGTATTTTTGCGCCCCGATGAATACAGAGAGCAAGAAGATTTCCACAACGGCGATACCGGTGCTCGTGGCGCTGAGCGTAGCACATTTCCTCAACGACCTTCTGCAGACCACGGTCACCTCGGCGTACCCGATAATAAAGGACGACCTCGAGCTGAGCTTCACGCAGATAGGCTCGATCACCTTCGTCTACCAGATTGCGGCGTCGATTTTCCAGCCTCTCGTCGGCATGGTGTTCGACAGGCGGCCCTTCAAGGGTAGCCTGGAACTCGCGACCACATTCACACTGATAGGCATAGTCTGTCTCGCGCTGGCCCCGAACCTCCCAGGCATCTATCTCGCCGTATTCACGATAGGTATCGGCTCGTCTATAATACACCCGGAGGCCTCGCGCATAACTTCGCTCGCCTCGGGAGGGAAACGAGGCCTCGCCCAGTCGATATTCCAGGTCGGAGGAAACTTCGGCGGAGCGGTGGGGCCGCTCATAATAGCGATAACCGTAGTCCCCTACGGACGCAGCCACTTCCTGTGGTTCGTGATTCTCTCGGCCGTTTCATACGCCGTGACCGCATATATCAGCCGCTGGTACAACCGCTATCTCGATACCCACGAACATAACGCAAGGGCAAGCGTGTTCAGACCCCGTCCGCTCGGACTCGGCGCCACCATAGCCGTGATAGGGCTCATCTGCGTGCTGATAATCTCGAAATACATCTACCTCGAGAGCCTGAAGAACTACTATACCTTCTACCTCATAGAGAAGTTCGGGGTCAGCGTGCAGCTCTCGCAGGTGTTCCTGTTCGTATTCCTGTTCGCGACTGCAGCCGGAACGCTCGTCGGCGGTCCCATAGGCGACAGGATAGGCCGCAAGTACGTGATACTGCTGTCGATAGTCGGCACTGCGCCTTTCAGCCTCGCGATGCCGCACACCGGGCTCGCCGCCACCGTTGTGATGAGCTTCTGCTCGGGCTTCATACTCTCCTCGGCCTTCCCGGCTATACTGCTCTACGCCCAGGAACTCCTGCCCAACAAGCTGGGCATGGTTTCGGGACTGTTCTTCGGATTTGCGTTCGGCATAGGCGGAATAGTGGCAGCCGTGCTCGGCAATATGATTGACGCGCACGGCATTGAACTGGTATACAGGATAGTGGCATGGTCTCCGCTGATAGGCCTCGCCGCAGTCTTCCTGCCTGATCTGAGGGACAGGGCGTAGGCACGGAGTCCGTCACAGGCCTCCGTCGATCTTCCAGGCTCCGAGTCCGTCGTCGTTCCTGAGAGCCAGCTTGAGCCTTTCGGTCTTTCCGTCGGCAAGCCTCACCTTGCAGGGTACGAACACACCGGCATACTGTCCGGAAGTGAAAGGCCCGCCGCATTCCAGGAGCTCGCATCCTGACCACTTCTCCTCAAGCGTACGCAGAGGACGGCCCCTGAGGATCACTCCGAGGCTGCGCTCGTCCCATGACGCCATCGCGGAGAACATCCTGCGCACGGCCTCGTCGGCCGCGATGCCTGCATAGTCTCCGACAGGAAGGCTCTCCGCCAGCCGCGAAAGTCCCTCGGAGGTATCGTCTATCCATTCGAAGCCCGTGGGAACTTCCATGTCGGACTGCGCGATTACGGCATCATAGTCTATCGCCTCGAGCCTCAGTATGGTCCTCGGCAGCACCCCGAGCAGCATCGCGTCGATTTCAGCCGACAGCAGCCTGCCGTCATCGGAACTGAAGACATAGGTCTGCCGGGTACGGCTCTCCTCAATCGAAGAGTTGCGTGAATAGGCGTTCGAAAAGTCACCGAGAGCCGGAGCCCTGAGCGTAAGCACGACCTCGCCGTCCCTGTCCCTGCGCGTGAAGCGCACATCGTCACGGGCGGCGGCATACTGCTCGAGGAAATTCATCATCCCCCCTATGTCGCGCAGCGGGGCGAACTGTTCCAGCACGCCTGCCGCGCTCCCGGCATCCATCTTCCACCCCCACCCCTGGGCGGGAAACCATACCCGGACATACTGCCCGTCGAAGGCGGCACTCCTGCCTTCCTTGTCGAGGCGCCACCTTCCGTCCTCTCCGACGGACATGACATGCTCCACGAAGCCGAGAGCAGGATTGGTATATGAGAAATTGTCGGACTGTCTTGTCCTGACCTCGAACCTGAGAGTATATCCGTCGGTATGTGTGAAGTAGTCGGACGCCTTGGCGAACAGGCTCTCCGCCGCCATGGCCGGTATCGCCCCGGGCCTCGTCACTGCAACGGCCCCGAAGAGCACAAGCGCTGCGGCAAGGCCGGCGGCCGCCATACTCCAGGGACGCATGCGGCGCACGGTATCCGTATCGCCGACAGGAACGGTCCCGGGAAGCCCGGCAGCAGAGTCCATGACCCTGCGTGAGAGATGGCGCGACGCATGGAAAGTACACCTCGGGGCAAGCAAGCGTTCAATTTCAGAAAAGTTATTCTTTTTCATGGCTTTTTCTCTTTTTAAATGTCCATATTGTCTCTGATACGCCCGATACCGTAACGGTAGCGGGACTTTGCCGTGGCGAGCGGAATCCCGAGCAGCTCTGCAATCTCGCGGAACTTCAGCCCGTCCACGCACTTGAGGCGCACGACCTCGGCCTGTTCTTCCGGTATCATCGAGAGCAGTGCCGTTATCCTCAGGTATTCCTCGTGCATAGGCTTGTCTTCCGGCTCCGCTTCCTGCCCGGCGGCACTCTCCGGAAGGAGACCGCAGCTCCTGCGGCGGAAATAGTCCCGGCAACCGTTGTCCACGCATCGGAGCAGGTAGGGCCCGAGGCTGCGCACATGCGAAAGGCGCTCTCCGGAGCAGAACAGCCTGAGGAACACGTCCTGCACTATGTCTTCCGCGTCCGGACGGTTCCCGACGCGCATGTACGCGAAGCGGAACAGCCTGTCCTGCTGGCTCTCGACTATGCGCCCGAGCTCCGAAAGCCTCTTGTCTGTATGCATGTCTGTCATTCCTGTAGTCGTTTTGTATTTATGTCCTTTTCGGGATGCATCCACCTTTAAGACGCAGCGTCTGCTGAAAAGATTCAATAAAAATCGTAAAAATCCTACCTTTGGGACGAAATTCTGTAGTTTTAGCCAGGTATCTGCGTCTAAAGGGCAAAGAATTCGGAAAAGCGATGGAAACAGAAAGGAAATTTGCGCAAATGATCCGGGAGCAGAAGAGCACCGTCTACCTTGTCTGCTACATGTTCTCGAAAGACAGTGACGAAGTCGACGACCTCGTACAGGAAGTCCTGATAAACCTCTGGAAGGGCTTCGCCAGGTTCGAGGGACGCAGCGACATCAGGACCTGGGTCTACAGGGTGAGCCTCAACACCTGCATCTCAGTCGACCGCAGGAGGAAGAGAAACAGGACACTGCCGCTCACCATGGACATCGACCCGTTCGACGAGAACGACGCCGACAACCGTCAGACGGCCCTGCTGCACCGAAGGATCAGCCGGCTGCAGCCCTTCGACAGGGCGATAGTCCTGCTATGGCTCGAGAACCTCAGCTACGAGGAGATCGGTCAGATTGTAGGCATCAGCACCAAGAACGTTTCCGTCCGCCTGGTACGGATCAAGGAACAGTTGAAATCGATGTCAAACGACTAAAACCCGGAAGAAAATGGAAAATTATAGCGAACTCGAGCAGATGAGGCTCGAAATCTCCGAACTCAAGGCGAAACTCGACCTCCAGACAATCATCAGCGAGGAGCACATACGCCGCTCGATGCGCGACAAAGTACACAGGATAAAGGTGCAGACCACCATACTCGCGGTAACCGGAATTGCCGGAGCAGGCTACTGCCTGTGGGCACTGCACTGGTACATGGGACTCTCGCTGGCCCTGTCGGCATTCACGGTGCTCTTCCTCCTCACGGCCGTGGCGTTCTCATTCTGGACTACGCGCCGCATACATCCGGAAGACATGATGGGAGAGAACCTTGCCGAAGCCGGAAAGGAAATCGCGCTGATGAGGAAGCGCGGCCTGAAATGGAAGAAATATGCCTGGCCCGCCGTGCTGGCGTGGTTCGCCTGGGTAGCCGCCGAGTGCATTTCATCGGGGGCAGACAATGAACTTACGCTGTATTTCCTGCTCGGTTGCGGCTTCGGAATCATCGGTGCGGGAATCTGCGGGACAATCTACGACAGGAAGCAGAAGGCGATGCTGGACGGGCTCCTCAGGCAGATAGACGAACTCGGGAAATAACAGTATCCCCCTGGAATTGGTGCCCGGGACAGGCTGACGGAAACAGTTCCGGAAAAGGTCACTAAAAAATTTCAGAAAACTCCTAAAAATTTTAGGAGTTTTCGTTTTT
>DWZE01000009.1 GCA_019118325.1 Candidatus Bacteroides intestinavium | reverse complement strand
ACGGCGGTTTTCAAGACCGCTGTAATCGACCACTCTACCACCTTTCCAAGTTTCTTGCCAATGGTTCTCTTGCCAAAAGCGGTGCAAAGGTACGACTTATTTTCAATTCTGCAAACAAATTTTCGCTTTTTCCTGAATTAATCGTATTTTTGCAGCATGATATACCCACAGAACTTTGAACAAAAGATAGGTTTTGACCAAATCCGGTCATTGATAAAGGGAAAATGCCTCAGTCCGCTCGGCGAAGAACGCGTGGACGCCATGAGGTTTTCCGCAGTCTTCGGAGACGTGGAAGAACGTCTGGAGCTGGTAGCCGAGTTTGTCCGTCTGCTGCAGACGGAGGACAGCTTTCCCGTCCAATACTTCTTTGATGTCCGCCCCTCCTTGAAACGCATACGCATCGAGGGGATGTATCTGGACGAACAGGAACTATTCGACTTGCGCCGTTCGCTGGAAACCATCCGTGACATCACTCGCTTCCTGCTCCGCGAAGAAGAAACGGAAACGTCCCCCTACCCCCGCCTGAAGCATCTGGCCAACGATATAGACGTATTCCCGGACATCATCACGAAAATCAATGCACTCCTTTCCCCTTACGGAAAGATGAAGGACAATGCCTCGCCCGAACTGGCACGCATCCGGCGCGAACTAAGCTCCACGATGGGAAGCATCTCGCGGACCTTGAACAACATCTTGCGAAGTGCCCAGTCAGAAGGCGTAGTAGACAAGGACGTGACACCTGCCATGCGTGACGGGCGCCTGGTCATCCCCGTGGCACCGGCATTGAAACGCAGAATCCGCGGCATCGTACATGACGAGTCGGCCAGCGGAAAAACCGTATTCATCGAACCGGCCGAAGTCGTGGAAGCCAACAACCGCATCCGCGAACTGGAAAGTGACGAACGACGTGAAATCATCCGCATCCTGACAGAGTTTTCTGCCTGGCTGCGCCCCTCCGTTCCGGCTGTACTCTTATCCTACGAATTCCTGGCCGAGATAGACTTCATACGTGCCAAAGCCTTGTTTGCAGAAAACATCAATGCCTTGAAGCCGGCCTTGGAGAGAAAGCAAGTCATCGACTGGGCCACAGCCATCCATCCGCTGCTCCAACTCTCCCTGGCCAAGCACGGCAAGAAAGTGGTGCCTCTGGATATCGAACTCAACGAAAACCAACGCATCCTCATCATTTCCGGCCCCAATGCCGGCGGCAAGTCAGTCTGCCTGAAAACGGTAGGATTATTGCAATACATGCTACAATGCGGCTTGCTCGTCCCTGTACATGAGAGTAGCCGGGCTGGCATCTTCGAAAGTATCTTCATCGATATCGGCGACGAACAATCCATTGAGGACGACCTCAGTACCTACTCCTCACACCTGACCAACATGAAAATCATGATGAAGCACTGCAACGAACAAAGCCTCATCCTGATAGACGAGTTTGGCGGAGGCACGGAACCACAAATCGGAGGAGCCATCGCCGAAGCCGTATTGAAGCGCTTCAACCAAAAACATACGTTCGGCGTCATTACCACACACTACCAGAACCTGAAGCATTTTGCCGAGGATAACGAAGGAGTGGTCAACGGAGCTATGCTCTATGACCGGCACCTGATGCAGGCCCTGTTTCAATTACAGATAGGTAATCCCGGAAGCTCCTTCGCGGTAGAAATCGCGCGGAAAATCGGCCTGCCCGAGGACGTCATAGCCGATGCATCGGCCATCGTGGGAAGCGACTACA
The DNA here is from genome assembly GCA_019118325.1 of Candidatus Bacteroides intestinavium. Taxonomy (GTDB): domain Bacteria; phylum Bacteroidota; class Bacteroidia; order Bacteroidales; family Bacteroidaceae; genus Bacteroides; species Bacteroides intestinavium. Next base: position 7,488 of record DWZE01000009.1, on the reverse strand, counting down.
TCAACGCAGACAAGTACCTGCAGGACATTGTGCGCGACAAACGGTATTGGGAGAACAAACGCCAGGCCATCCGCCAGCGTGAGAAACAAATGGCCGACGTCATCGAACGTTACCAACAGGAAGTAGACGCACTCCAGAAGTCACGCAAGGAAATCATTGCCCAGGCCAAGGAAGAAGCCGAGCGTCTGATGAAAGAGGCCAACGCCCGCATCGAAAACACCATCCGAGCCATCAAGGAGGCACAGGCCGAAAAGGAAAAAACACGCCAGGCTCGTCAGGAACTGGCCGACTTCCGACAATCCATCGAGGAGCAAGAGGCTACCGACGCCCGCGAGCAGGAAGAACGCATCGCCCGCCAAATGGAGAAACTCCGCGAAAGGCACGAACGGAAAAAGTCCCGCAAAGACAAGGCCAATCTTTCGCCAAGCGATGGGCAAGCCTTGGCGGAGCGGCGCGCCCAAGAAGAAGCACGCCGGCAAGCCGCCATCGTACCGGGAGCCTACGTCAGGATAAAAGGACAAAACACCGTAGGACAAATATTGGAAGTAAACGGCAAGAATGCAGTCGTAGCTTTCGGGAACCTGAAAACCACGGTCAAGACGGAACGGCTGGAACCCTCCGCCCCACCCCGCAAGGAGACAGAACTCGCCACCAAGAGCACTTTTGTCAGCACCCAGACACAGGACAGCATGCATGAGAAGAAACTTCACTTCAAACAAGACATCGACGTGCGTGGCATGCGCGGAGACGAGGCACTGCAAGCTGTAACCTACTTTATAGACGATGCCCTGATGGTGGGCGTACCACGTGTGCGCATCCTTCACGGCACAGGCACGGGTATCCTGCGCACCCTCATCCGGCAATATCTCCAGACGGTGCCCGGCGTGCGGCACTTTACCGACGAACACGTGCAGTTTGGGGGGGCAGGCATCACCGTGGTAGATTTATAATAAGATAAGGAGTAAACATCATTAAGGACAAGAACTTTTCATAAATATCTTTTCGAACATGAAATCAATCAAAGAACTTTACCGCATCGGCACAGGACCTTCGAGCAGCCACACGATGGGTCCCCGCAAAGCCGCACAAATCTTCCTGGGACGCCACCCCGAAGCTTCTTCTTTCCGCGTAACCCTCTACGGAAGTCTGGCAGCCACGGGCAAAGGGCACATGACCAACACGGCCATCATTGAAACCCTGCAACCCACTGCCCCCGTGGAAATTGTCTGGGAGCCGAAAGTATTTCTCTCTTTCCACCCCAACGGCATGAAATTCGAGTCGCTGGACAAGGACAAGAATCCGACGGACGAGTGGACGGTCTTCAGCATCGGAGGAGGTGCCTTGGCCGAGGAACACGATGGAGACACATCCATCAACACCCCTGAAGTCTACGAAATGAGCCACATGACGCAAATCCTCCAATGGTGCGAACACACGGGCAAGAGCTACTGGGAATACGTGAAAGAATGCGAAGACAGCGACATCTGGGATTACTTGCACGAGGTATGGAAAACGATGCAAGAAGCCGTCCGGCGCGGTCTGGATGCAGAAGGCGTATTGCCCGGCCCGCTCAACCTGCGACGCAAGGCATCCATGTACTATATCAAAGCATGTGGCTATAAACAATCCCTGCAATCGCGCGGCCTGGTGTTCTCCTACGCCTTGGCCGTAAGCGAGGAGAACGCATCGGGAGGCGTGATAGTAACGGCACCCACGTGTGGCTCGTGCGGCGTAGTACCGGCCGTACTCTATCACTTGGCCAAGAGCCGCGACTTCAGCGAGATGCGCATCCTACGTGCTTTGGCCACGGCCGGACTTATCGGTAATGTGGTCAAGACCAATGCCTCTATTTCTGGAGCCGAAGCGGGATGCCAGGCCGAAGTAGGTGTAGCCTGTTCGATGGCATCGGCCGCAGCCAACCAATTGTTTGGAGGTACGCCCGCACAGATAGAGTATGCAGCCGAAATGGGCCTGGAACACCACCTGGGCATGACGTGTGACCCCGTGTGCGGCCTGGTTCAGATTCCTTGCATTGAGCGCAACGCCTATGCCGCCGCCCGCGCTCTGGATGCCAATCTGTATTCTTCCTTTACAGACGGCATGCACCGCGTGTCGTTCGACCGGGTCATCGAAGTAATGAAGGAAACAGGCAACGATCTGCCCTCGCTCTACAAGGAAACGGGTGAAGGAGGCCTGGCCAAGGACTATCACCCGATGTAAGGCCAAAGGTCAATCATCTATCCCGATCAACTCTCCCTTCGTGTTGAAGGTCAGAGACCAGTCATTGCTCAGGTCCACTTCCACTTCCCGGCGCTTGCGTTCAATCTTTGTGACATAAGCGTCGGGATAGTGGGCCTTAAGATACTCCGATACATAGGAAGGAATGACACCCAAGGGAACAGGAGCCTCGTCGCAATCCACTTCCAGCCATTCTCCGTCACGGTCGAAATCTATCTCCGTACGATCGGTCAGGAGGACTTCATATTTCTTGGTCTGAAACAGTTCGCTCTCGATTTTAATATGGGACACTTGCGCCTTCGTGAAGTAGGTGCTGATAAACGTGCGTGCCGCGGCTGGCAATTTCTTCGTATCATGCGTGATGACATCACCGGCACAAGCAGATTGGAAGACCAGAAATGCCAATAACATGGCAGATAAAACATTTTTCATATACATGTATTTATATAGGGTTACTAAATTTCTTCTCGGCAAAGGACGGGATGAATCTTGGAGATTTTCTGGATTCATCCCTTTTCTCTTCATTTTTCACTTTCTTTAACCAAGCGGAAGGTATGCATGCCATCTTCCCACACATAATCCAACTCCAAGGAAGCGGACCGGGCAATGGTGCGCGCAATGGCCAGTCCTAAACCATTGGAGTCTTTTTTCCCCTTGATGGAATGATGGAATCGGCGGAAAAGCTTCTCCTGATCCAAGGGAGCATCTCCCGAATTTCTGACCAGCAAGGCATCCGATGTAGTAACAACCTGCAGGTCTCCCCCGTCCAGATTATGCAGCATGGCGTTTTTCAGCAGATTCGATACGAGAATCTGTGCCAGCGAAGGATTGCACCGGATGAGAAAAGGCTTGTCCGCCCGTTGACGGTCCAGGTGTATATCCTTATGCTCATAAATATCCATCAAATCCGGCAACAAACCGTCCACGAGTTCATCCACATCCACCTCTTCCATGTCGGCGAACTGGCCGTTCTCAATACGGGAAAGTAAGAGCAAGGACTTGTTGAGTTTCACGGCACGTCCCAAAGTGGAATAGATTGCATCCAACTCCTTCATCTGAGACTCGGAGAGGCTTTCACTCTCGGCCAGCAACTCCACCTTTCCACGGACAATAGCCAATGGAGTCTGCAATTCATGAGCGGCATTTTCGATAAATTGTTTCTGTTCCTCGTAGGCTTTGTGACTTCGTCCGGCCATATCTTCGGCAGCGTCACTTAGCTGACGAAACTCACGGATTTGGGTAGGATTGTCCAAGGGCGGGACCGGCTTGCCCGGCTGGATGCGCTGAAGCCACCCCAAAAGGCGATGCAAAGGCTTAAAGACCCCCTTCAACACCAAGCGTATGCCAATGGAGGTACATACCAGGAGCAATAGGAAAAGCAGGCCCAGATACCAGAGCATAGCTTCGCGGAGGTCGTCGCGCTCCATGGTGGATATCATCAGCGTAAGCTCATAGAATTGCCCGTCGGCCGTGCGGAAAGCAGTCTTCATGGCACGCACGGGTTCGTATTCTCCCTCCAATTCAATGTAGATGGAAGAGTCATAGAAAACCTCGCGATAGTTCAGCCCTTCCTCTTCCGTAAGAGGGCGAAAGGTATAGACTGACATCAGATTGCCTTGCGTGTCAAGAGTAGAAGGGTCGCGTAAGACTTTCTTGATTAAGAGATAAGCATAGTTCTCCAGCGTATCGTCCGTCTCGTCCACCACCTCGTCGACGACAGCATAGTAGAACAATACCCCCCACGTAGCCATTAATGCGAAGAATAGCAGAGAGAGTTTCCTATAGGTATAATGCAGGAGTTTCATACCTCGGAAAGTTTGTACCCGAAGCCATAGACAGCCTTCAGTTCTACGGTCGCTCCGGCCTGTTTCAACTTCTTGCGGAGATTTTTCACTTGCGAGTAGATGAAGTCCAGCGAGTCGGCCTGGTCGATATTGTCGCCCCAGACGGATTCGGCCAGGCTCATCTTGTTGATGACACGATTAGGATTGACTACAAAATAATAGAGGAGGTCATATTCCTTGCGGTTGAGCTGAAGAGAGATTCCGCCCACCTGCACCAGATGCTTGTCCGGATCCAAGGTAAGGTTGCCCAAAGAGATGGTCAGGTCGCCCTGAGCCACACGGCGACGGATGAGGGATTTGACACGCGCGTTGAGTTCGGCCAGATGGAAAGGCTTTGTCAGGTAATCGTCGGCTCCCAGTTCGAGACCGTCCACCTTGTCGTCCAGCGAATCCTTGGCAGAAATGATAAGCACGCTATCATTGCGCCGGAGACGCTTGAGCTCGCGCAGGAGATCCAATCCACTTCCGCCGGGCAGCATGATATCCAGCAGAATGCAGTCATAGTCGTAGTCGTTCACCTTGTCCAAAGCCGAGAAATAGTCGGCCGCGGTTTCGACCACGAACTTCTCTTTCACCAGCGAGGCACGTATAGTCTCGCGCAGGTCCTGTTCGTCTTCTACTATCAATATCTTCATGCTGCAAAGATAGGAGTCAAATCTGGAGAGAATCTGGAATCCACCGGATTATTCCTCGTTCTCCGCATAATTGTCCAACAAATCCTCCGTTTCCATGGCGACATGACCGTCTGCCGTGAGGGTCAGACGGATAGGCACATAGAGGTCAGATTGAGGATAACTGACACTGGCGGCAAATACCATGCCTTGGGGAGTAACGGTGTCATAGACCAGCCCCTCGAAAATGGAGTGCTGTAAGAAACGTTGCTCGACCACCGAGGCAAAGTTGTCCTTTGTGAAAGTGCGGTCCACCAACGTCTTCCCTTGGCTGGTGATGCGGAGAGTGATGCGATTGTCCACATATTCGTTGCCTTCCTCATCCTTCACACGAGGCAGGGTCTCATCGGGAGTACGGAAAACCTGGGCCTCACAGGGCTTTCCACGAAACTGAAAATGGGTAGTCACGTCGGACATGGGCATACGCTCGAAAGATTTGCCTTCCACATCCGCTTTTTCCACCACATGCAATGCTGCATGTTCCGACTTTTCGCTTCGGGCGTCAGACTTGCACGACAAGCATGCCAACAACCCCAAGAGACAAAAACAAACAGATATTTTCATTAGTCATTCTCAAAAAATTCGCGCAAAGGAACGAAAAGGGAATGACATATACAAGCGTACACAGATTAAACTCATTAAAAAAGCTCATAGATATCCGCCTGCATGGGTACGTCGGACACTTAAGAAGAACTGCCGAAACACCGTCATTGTTGCCCGAGTTTTTGCGTCGTGCTTCCCGAGAAGCCGTTTGGGGGTTATCCCTAACCTATTTCATGCGCCTTTCCTGTGTAACCTGATGTCATGGAATACAGTGGTTCACAATACGAAGTACAGTAATTCGATATATGAAATACAGTAATTCAATAGACGAAGTACAGTAATTCATTAGCCGATTATAGCTACTACAACCATTCGAAAATACGACCTGCGGCACCCTCACCGGGCACGAGACATTGGGATTCCATCCACTCTCCCCAAAAACATAGTAACCGCAACACAGCCTTCGTTTGAGGTATTTTAAATGAAAGAGCCGCGACAAACTCATAACCCCATCTGCTTATCTCGTTTTTTTGTATTACCTTTGCGGGGTGAAGGCGGAAAAGCCGCTTTCTTCAATTAAATACCATAATTATTCTATGAACACATTATCCAATTCTGAACTGACACTCCAAGTGTCTCCACGCGGTGCCGAACTTCACAGCATCGTCTGCCATGGCCATGAATATTTGTGGCAAGGCGACCCGGCTTTTTGGAACCGCCGTTCGCCCATCCTTTTCCCCATCGTAGGCAGTGTCTGGCAGAACCAGTATCTTCACGAAGGGAAGACTTACCCAATGTCCCAGCATGGCTTTGCGCGTGACATGGACTTTGAACTGCTCAGCCAGACGGCCGATGAACTCCGCTATCGCCTGACAGACACGGAAGAGACGAGGAAGATATATCCTTTCCCCTTCGTGCTCGAAATCGGCTATCGCCTGCATGGAAAATGTATAGAGGTCATTTGGCAAGTCACGAATCCCGCTTCAAGCGACATGTATTTCCAGATCGGCGCGCATCCGGCCTTCTACTTCCCCAACCATGACCCTGCCGACCCGCGCCGTGGTTTCTTCGGCTTTGACCGCACGGAAGGCCTGCTCTCCACTGCCCTTGCCGAGAAGGGATGTGTAGATCCCGATGCACACTTCCCCATGGAACTGACTGATGGCCTCCTGCCCATGGACACCCATACCTTCGACATCGACACCTTTGTCCTGGAAAACGGACAAGTCCACGAGGTCACCCTCTATGACAATGACCGTCACGCCATTCTCGCCCTCCGCTTTGACGCGCCGGTTGTAGGCTTGTGGTCGCCTCCCGGCGTAGATGCGCCCTTTGTCTGCATTGAGCCTTGGTATGGACGCTGCGACCGTGCGCATTTCACCGGTGAATTCAAGGACAAGGACTGGATACAGCACCTGGGTGCCGGACAGTCCTTCCATAGCACATACAGCATTGAAATTAAAGATTGAACTTGATAGCGGGCCGCCCTTCGGAGCGGCCTTTTTCGTAGGATAGGCCCGCCGGTCCATTTAGTACAATCGTAACTTTCCTGTCACACCGTTGCAACATCTTTTCCTCACCTTTGCAACAGAAAAATTTAATCAATAGGAGGACACAACAATGGAACTGAACAAAAATGACTACACACTGGAAGCCGCTGCCGGCGGAGGATTTTTTGCTTACTACAAGGACAATCTCTTGTGCAGCGCCTATGGGGAGACACCCGATGAGGCCTACGAAAACCTGGAACGGGTAATTGATGATTTCATCAGCGACATGTATATGGTAGAAGAATATGTATGATACATTTCTTTTCCTGAAAGCAAGGAACTTCTTACGTAATATTCCATAAATTCTCTTCGGAACCGTACCCGCGCGATGCAGGTACGGTCTGATTTGTTTAGGACAGCTTGTTCTCATTGTGGTGTAATCTCTGAAAATAAGCGGGCGGATATATGGATTTTTAAAATATAAATACTAATTTCGCACGCAGTTAATAAATGCAGGATATTAACATTCTTACTCTATATTAAATGGCTAAGACTATCAATAAAAAAGGCATGCCCGAAGCCTATATCGACCGGGACCTGAGTTGGATGTACTTCAACCGGCGCATCTTGCAGGAAGCTACCAAGCCGAATATCCCCTTGCTGGAGCGGCTCAGCTTCCTGGGCATCTATTCGAACAACCTG
>DWZE01000059.1 GCA_019118325.1 Candidatus Bacteroides intestinavium | reverse complement strand
TTCATCCCCCAGGAAGACAAGGAAGGCCGCGAGTTCTACCGTTACGAACGGCTCATCCTCCAGATGGTGGTGCGCTACGGCGAGCGCGTCATGTGCAACGTGCCCGACGACGAAGGCCACGAAGTGCCCGTCACTGTCACCGAATACATCGTCCAAGACCTGCAACAAGACGAGCTGGCCTTCCACAACCCCCTGCACCGCCGGATGCTGCAGGAGGCCGCCGAGCGCATCCACACCGAAAGCTTCTGCGCCGAGCACTACTTCCTCAACCACCCCGACCCCACCATCAGCCAGCTCAGCGCTGAGCTGGTGAGCGACCGCTACCAGCTGAGCAAGTACCACTACAAGAACCAGCACATCGTCACCGACGAGGAGCGCCTCTACGAACTGGTGCCCCTCCTGATGATTAACTTCAAGTATGCCATCGTCACCGAAGAGATGACCCACCTCATGCGCGCCCTGCAAGACCCCGCCGTGCTGGCCGACAACGACCGCTGCACCGCCGTCCTCCAGCGCTACAACGAGCTGCGCCAGGTGCAGAGCGTGATGGCCAAAAGGCTGGGCGACCGCGTCGTGCTGAAACTATAAACAAGAACCATTTAAACGAGAAAAAGACTATGACCCGGAAAGAATCACTCCAATTATTTGAAGACCAGAAAGTACGTACCGTATGGGATGACGAACAAGAGAAATGGTATTTTGCCATCGTGGACGTAGTAGGCATACTTACCGATAACGATTACCAAGGAGCAAGAAATTACTGGAAAGTACTGAAGAACAGGCTTATAAAAGAAGGAAACGAAACGGTTACAAATTGTAACCAGTTGAAACTACGTGCCGCTGACGGCAAGATGCGCCTCACCGACGTGGCCGACACGGAACAACTCTTCCGCATCATCCAATCCATCCCGTCGCCCAAGGCCGAGCCCTTCAAACAATGGATGGCACAGGTCGCCTCCGACCGCATAGACCAGATGCAAGACCCTGAACTCTCCATCGAACAGGCCATGCAAGACTATAAACGCCTGGGGTATTCGGACAATTGGATCAACCAGCGCATCCGCAGCATTGAGGTGCGCAAGGAACTGACGGACGAATGGCAACGCGGAGGTGTCAGCGGGATGCAATATGCCTCCCTCACCGACATCATCACCAAAGAATGGAGCGGACGCACCACCAAACAATACAAACAACTGAAAGGACTGAAAAAAGAAAACCTCCGTGACAACATGACCAACGTGAAGCTTGCCCTCAACACCCTGGCCGAGGCGTCTGCCGCCCGACGACGAACCCCGTTAACCTAACATTAACCTAACCTTAACCCAACGCCTCCCCGCCCCACCCTATCTTTGCAGTGTCAAAAGGACAGAAACAAATAACAATATGTATAAACCCTTTAAAACTGCAAGAATTATGAAATGCTTAGTAATGTCTTTGATCGTGATTGTCAACATGGGTATCAACCTCGCGTTTGCCACCGTGCCCACGAATGATTTTGCCTACAACTCCGAACCCGCTGACAGCACCGGCGTCGAGACCCAGTACATCTACCGCAAGACGGACAACGGCCGCTACCTGCGCCACCACCTGAAGTACCGCTGCACCTACGACGACGCCCACCGCCTCCTGGCCCGCGAGGTCCTGCGCTGGGATGCAAATCTCCAAGACTACCGCCCCGCCTACGCCCTGCACTATACCTACGCCGCCGATGCCACCGTCACCATCGAATGCGCCCGCTGGGATGCAGAGGAACAAGCCTACACCGACCTGCGCGAACGCGCCGTCTACACGCCTGATGCCCTGGGCTTCACCTACCAGACTTACGCCTACGATGACGAGAGCGACACGTGGAATCTGACCTGCGAGCACGAAGTAGAATCGCCGCTGCTGGCCGACAAATGACAGGGTTACTACAAACAGCCTTGTACGAGGATATCTCCGCTCTCGTTCGGGGATATCTCCGCCTTCACTCGCAGATATCTCTGCCCGTGCCCGCAGATATCCCCGCCCGTGGCCTTCTCTTCCAATTAATTTCGCCTGCAGCATTTTGCAGTATCCCCTCAAACTTTTTAAGCACCCAAACAAATGTCTAACCAAAAAAACTCCGTATCTTTGGCCCTATGATTGAGAACAAGAAGTATATACACTGGATGGCACTGTTCGGCCTGGTAGTCATTATCGGGCTGCAAGGGGTGTGGCTGGATAATACGTATCAATTAGTAAAAAAGGATATAACAGAGATATGCCTAAAGGCTCTTGATGAAAGTATGACAATAGAATTTAACGAAAAGTTAGATCCCGGCATAGGTGACATTGTAATAGGAGATTCTATGCAAATAGGTGCAAAGCACGCCATTTATTTTACTCCCTATACATATGAAGCCTTATTTCAACATAAAGGGCCATTGAATTCCCAAGTCCTACAAGATGTAGATACCATATTCAAGCAACAAATAAAGCTATATCCTGTAACTTATACCCACTTCTCTCTATCCCTCATCCAAGCCGCAGACTCCGCCGATATGTCCCAAGCCGGCTTGGGGAGCATTGTTGCGGATATGCCCATAAGGACAGACAGGTCTCAATACGTCCGGCTTATCTTATATACCCCTTGGGGGTTCTTCTCCCGCATGGGCCTCCTCCTCGCCGCCACCGCCGTGATGATGCTCTTCGTCATCTTCTGCATCGTGTGGCAGGTGAAGATATTGCGCCGCATGAGCCGCGTGCTCCGCATCCGCGAGGACTTCTCCTACGCCATGGTGCACGACCTGAAGACGCCCCTCTCCAGCATCATCATGACCCTGCGCCCCCTGCACGAAGGCCGCCTGGACGACAAGCCCGCAATGAAAGACCGCTACTTCCAGATAGCCCGCGACGAGGCCGACCACCTGCTGGCCCTCACCAACAAGATACTGACCATCTCGAAGCTGGAGAACCACAAGATGCACATGTCGCCCGAGCCCCTGCCCCTGCAACCCCTGCTGGACGCGCTGGCCGAACGCCTTGCCCCCAAGTGCCCCAAGCCCCTGCGCATCACCGCCGACCTCCGCGTGCCCACGCTCCTGGCCGACCCCGAGTATTGGCCCGAAGTGATGCAGAACCTCGTGGACAACGCCATCAAATACACCCGCCCCGATGCCGACGCCGTGGAGATACACGTCAGCACCCGCCCCGCGGGCCGCCACGAGACAGAACTGCGCGTCCGCGACAACGGCCGGGGCATCTCCCGCCGACACCTGCGCACCATCTTCAACAAATACGAGCGTGCCTCCGCCGAAAGCAACGCCCCCGCGCAAGGCTTCGGGCTGGGGCTGAACTTCGTACGACAGGTAGTCGAGACGCACGGCGGACACATCCGCGCCGAGAGCGAGGAAGGGCGGTGGACGGAGTTCATCATTTTAATGAAGAATGAATAATTAAGAATGAAGAATCCGGGGAAAGAAGAAGACGAAGAGAAAGAAAGAAATATAGAGTATTCTGGAAAAGATATGGAAATAAGCGTAAAGAAATCCAAGCAAGGAAAACAAGTAAGAGTGAAAATAGGAAACCTTTGGAAAGGGAAAGGAGTGGAAATCAATATAGAGAAATCCGAGAAAGGGAAAAGTGTAACTATAAACAAAACGATAAAGGATGAAGAAAACAAATGAAGAAAAGCGCAGCCTAATTCTTCATTCTTCATTCATAATTCTTAATTAAATATGGTAAAACTATTACTCGTAGAAGACGACGTGAACCTGAGCTACATCGTGCAGACCGCCCTCGAGGACCTCATCGGCGGCTATCAGGTATTCACCGCCCCCAATGGCGCAGAAGGCCTGAAACAATGGGAGGCACACAAACCCGACATCATCGTGAGCGACATCGACATGCCCGTGATGAACGGCTTCGACATGGTGCGCCGCATCCGCGAGACGGACAAGACGACGCCCATCATCTTCGGCTCGGCCCTCACCTCGCCCCGCGACGTGAAGGAGGGCTACAAGCTGGGCGTGAACAACTACGTGAAGAAGCCCTTCGTGCCCGACGAGCTGGATGCCCACGTCCACGCCCTGCTGAAGCTGACCGAAGGCCATAAGACCACGGACGAGACCGGCCACTTCCGCCTGGGCCGCTACACGCTGGACGCCCCGCACGCCATCCTGCGCGACGACCAGACAGAAGAGCTGCAAACCCTGAGCCAGCGCGAGGCCCAGTTGCTGCAACTCCTGGCCGAAAACCGCAACCAGACCGTGCGCCGCGAAGCCATCCTCAGCCGCCTGTGGGGCACGGAGGAGAAAGACTACTTCGCCTCGCGCAGCCTGGACGTGTTTGTCAACAAGCTGCGCAAGCTGCTGGAAGACGAGCCGCGGGTGGAGATAAAGACCGTGCGCGGCGTGGGACTGATGCTTATTAGCGATTAGTGTTTAGTGATTAGCGATTAGTATAACCTCATGGGACAGCTAAATCACCAGCTACTAATCGCTAATCACTAAACACTACCCACTAATCACTAATCACTAAACACTAATCACTTATGAAGAAGATTACCATCGCCATCGACGGCTTTTCCTCGTGCGGGAAAAGCACCATGGCCAAAGACCTGGCCCGCGAGATAGGCTACATCTACATCGACAGTGGCGCCATGTACCGCGCCGTCACCCTCTACTGCCTGGAGAACGGGCTGTTCCTCGCCGACGGGCAGATAGACACCGCCCGCCTGGAGCGCGAAATGGACAGCATCCACATCTCCTTCCGCCTCAACCCGCAGACGGGCCGCCCCGATACTTACCTCAACGGACAGGACGTGGAAGACCGCATCCGCACCATGGAGGTATCGGCCCGCGTCAGCCCCGTGTCTGCCCTACCCTTCGTGCGCCAGGCCCTCGTCGCCCGGCAGCAGGAGATGGGCCGCGAGAAGGGCATCGTGATGGACGGCCGCGACATCGGCACCACCGTCTTCCCCGACGCCGAGCTGAAGGTGTTCGTCACCGCCGCGCCCGAAATCCGCGCCCGGCGCCGCTACGACGAGCTGAAAGCCAAAGGCCAGCCCGCCGACTATGACGACATCCTGGCCAACGTGAAGCAGCGCGACGACATCGACCAGCACCGGGCCGTCAGCCCCTTGCGCCGCGCCGACGACGCCCTGCTGCTGGACAACGGCGAGATGACCATCGAGGAGCAGAAGGCCTGGCTGCTGGCGCAATATCGAAGGATAACCAAGGAATAAAGGAAATTCAGGCGCGGATTACGCGGATTTCACGGATTAATTTTCACGATAAGTTGTACTACGGGATGTTCATACGGAGAATTCATTATAATAATCCGTGAGATCCGCGTAATCCGCGCCTGAAGAAAACCCGATAAATCATCATTCAACTATGGCAAACATAGAAATAGACCAAGGTTCCGGCTTCTGCTTCGGCGTGGTGAACGCCATCCGCAAGGCCGAGGAGGAACTGGCCAAGGGCGGCACGCTCTATTGCCTGGGCGACATCGTGCACAACAGCCGCGAGGTGGAGCGTCTGGAGCGCATGGGCCTCGTCACCATCAACCACGAGGAGTTCGGCCGCCTGCACGATGCCAAGGTGCTGCTCCGCGCCCACGGCGAACCGCCCGAGACCTACGAGACTGCCCGGCGCAACCGCATCGAAATCATCGACGCCACCTGCCCCGTGGTGCTCCAACTCCAAAAACGCATCAAGCAGGAACATAACCGCACGGACGACCCGGACAAGCAAATCGTCATCTACGGCAAGAGCGGACATGCCGAAGTGCTGGGCCTGGTGGGACAGACTGCCGGACGGGCCATCGTCATCGAGAACCTGGAGGAGGCCAAGCAACTGGACTTCCACCGCAGCATCCGCCTCTACTCGCAGACCACCAAGTCGCTGAGCGGCTTCCGCGAGGTGGTGGACTATATCCAGGCGCACATCGAGCCGGGCGTATCCTTCCAGTACTACGACACGATCTGCCGGCAGGTGGCCAACCGCATCCCCAACATCCGCGAGTTTGCCGCCGCACACGACCTGGTGTTCTTCGTCAGCGGCAAGAAAAGCTCTAACGGCAAGATGCTCTTCAGCGAATGCCTGAAGGTCAATCCCAACTCGCACCTGATAGACAGCGCGGCCGAGATAGACGGCTCCCTGCTGGCACAAGCCCGCTCCATAGGCGTCTGCGGCGCCACCTCCACCCCCAAATGGCTGATGGAGGAGATAGAGCAAGCCCTCCGGGAAAAGATGTAAATGAAAAACGTAGCAACAAATTCATGTCAAAAGATAACAATGGCCCAACCTTTTTCTTATCTTTGCAACATGAAAACAGCAAATGACGCATAAAGACGAAATCATTAACATCAAATTCAATACAACATGGGAGCAGTAAAATGCATAGGTATTTTGACGTCGGGTGGTGACGCCCCCGGCATGAACGCCGCTATCCGCGCCGTGACACGCGCAGCCATCTACAACGGACTGGCTGTGAAAGGCATCTACAGAGGGTATAAAGGATTGGTGACAGGAGAAATCAAAGAGTTCAAGAGCCAGAATGTGAGTAACATCATCCAGCTGGGCGGCACCATCCTGAAAACGGCCCGCTGCAAAGAGTTCACTACCCCCGAAGGCCGACAGATCGCCTACGACAACATGAAGAAGGAAGGCATCGATGCCTTGATCATCATCGGCGGCGACGGTTCGCTGACGGGTGCCCGCATCTTTGCCGAAGAGTTCGACGTGCCTTGCATCGGCTTGCCCGGCACCATCGACAACGACCTCTATGGCACGGATACCACCATCGGCTATGACACAGCCCTGAACACCATTCTGGACGCCGTGGACAAAATCCGCGACACCGCCACGTCGCACGAACGCCTGTTCTTCGTCGAGGTCATGGGACGCGACGCCGGCTTCCTGGCCCTGAACGGTGCCATCGCGTCGGGTGCCGAGGCCGCCATCATCCCGGAGGTCAGCACGGAAGTCGACCAGCTGGAGGAGTTCATCAAGAACGGTTTCCGCAAGTCGAAGAACAGCAGTATCGTGCTGGTGGCCGAGAGCGAACTGACGGGCGGCGCCATGCACTATGCCGAACGCGTGAAGAATGAATACCCGCAATACGACGTGCGCGTCACCATCCTGGGCCACCTGCAACGCGGCGGAAGCCCCACGGCCCACGACCGCATCCTGGCCAGCCGCCTGGGTGCAGCCGCCATCGACGCCATCATGGAGGGTCAGCGCAACGTGATGATCGGCATTGACCACGATGAAGTGGTGTACGTACCCTTCATCAAGGCCATCAAGAAGAACAAACCCATCCAGCGCGAACTGATGAACGTCTTGAGAGAGCTGTCCATCTGACCTGCCGGAAGGAAATAGACCTTTGATTTCAGGCGCGGATTGCGCGGATTGCACGGAGCTATTCAGAAAAAAACATCCTCCGTGAAGCCCGCAGGATCCGCGCCTGATTCATTTCATCAATGCAGAACTTTTACGTCAACAAGAAAGGAACAAGACTATGAGAAAGAACTTTGGAGCCAAACCGTGGACGTACCCGCAACCCGTATTCATCGTGGCCACTTATGATGAAGCCGGACATCCGGATGCCATGAACGCCGCTTGGGGAGGCATTGACTACGACGACCAGCTCAACCTCTGCCTCAGCGCGGAGCACAAGACCGTGAAGAACCTGCTGGCCTCCCGCGCCTTCACCGTCAGCATGGGCACGGCCGACCAACTGACCGCCTGCGACTACGTGGGCATCGTGTCGGGCAACAAGGTGCCGGACAAGGTAGAGAGAGCCGGCTTCCACACCGTAAAGTCCGAGTTTGTCAACGCTCCCCTCATCGAGGAACTGCCGATGGCCGTGGAGTGCGAGTTGATCTCCTATGACCCGGAGACGTGCCATCTGGTGGGCAAAATCATCAACGTCTCTGCCGATGAACGCATCCTGGACGAGAAGGGCAAGATCGACCCGGCCAAGCTGCGCCCCATCATATTCGACCCGATACACAACCACTACCTGGCGGTAGGCGGGAAGGTGGGCAACGCCTTCAAAGACGGACTGGCACTGAAAAAGTGATTCACCCACATTCAGATAATCGGAAAGCCACCACGGAAAAGGTGGCTTTTTCTGCATAAACATCATAAAATAGGCAGACAAACTTGCATACTTTTACAATAATGCGTAATTTTGCCGCGCAATTGAGAATATTTATGCAGATGATAAAGAAGAAAGCAAACCGGCTGGATGCCATCAAAATGATAATCTCGAGCAAGGAAATCAGCTCGCAGGAAGAACTGATACAAGCCTTGGGAGAAGAAGGCTTCACCTTGACACAAGCCACCCTGTCACGCGACCTGAAGCAACTGAAAGTGGCCAAGGCCGCCAACACGAACGGCCGCTATGTGTATGTACTGCCCAACGACATCCTGTACAAACGCCCTGTCCGCCAGGCAGCGAGCGAGATGCTGCGGAGCAACGGCTTCATCTCCCTGCAATTCTCACGCAACATTGCCGTCATACGCACACGCCCCGGCTATGCCAGCAGCATTGCCTACGACATCGATAACGGCGAGTGCCCGGCCATCCTGGGCACCATCGCGGGCGATGACACCATCATGTTGGTGCTGGCCGAGCGTTTCACGCACGACGAAGTGAGGCGTTTCCTGGAAAACGTCATACCCAATATCAAGGATTGAACAGATGTACAACCTAAGTAAGTGAGTTTATGATAAACTCAAAAACTAAACACATATATAATATATAAGTAACGCAGAAAGAAATGGATGTAATGCAGATTGATGTGATGGTGGCCGACGCCTCACATGAAGTTTATGTAGACACGATACTGGACACCATCCGCGAGGCGGCCAAGAAGCGCGGCACCGGCATCGCCGAACGCACACACGAATACGTGGCCACCAAGATGAGGGAAGGCAAGGCCATCATCGCCCTGAACGGCGACGAATTTGCCGGATTCACCTATATAGAAAGTTGGGGCAACAAGCAATACGTGGCCACATCGGGCCTCATCGTTCACCCCAAATACCAAGGCATCGGACTGGCCAAACGCATCAAGCAGGCCTCGTTCCGCCTGGCCCGCCTGCGCTGGCCCTGGGCCAAGATATTCAGCCTGACCAGCGGCGCGGCCGTAATGAAGATGAACACCGAGCTGGGCTACGTGCCCGTCACCTTCAACGAACTGACCGACGACGAAGCGTTCTGGAAGGGTTGCGAAGGCTGCATCAACCACGATATCCTGGTGGCCAAGAACCGCAAGTTCTGCATCTGCACGGCGATGCTGTACGACCCGGCGTTGCACGAGGAAGACAAAATCTAAATGAAAAATGAAGAACGAAGAATGAAGAATTCCATGCGGACTCTGCATTCTTTCACTCCATCCTTTCATTATAATAAATAAAGAGCATAAACCATCAGAAGAAGAATGAGGAGCACACGAGCATTCTTCATTCTTCATTCTTAATTCTTCATTAAACGATATGGAAAAAAAGAAAGTTGTAGTCGCATTCAGCGGCGGGCTGGACACCTCGTTCACCGTGATGTATCTGGCCAAGGAGAAAGGATATGAAGTACATGCGGCCTGCGCCAACACGGGCGGATTCAGCGCCGAACAACTCAAGACCAACGAGGAGAACGCCTACAAGCTGGGGGCCACGAAATATGTCACTCTCGACGTGACGCACGAGTATTACGAGAAGAGCCTGAAGTACATGGTCTTCGGCAACGTCTTGCGCAACGGCACCTACCCCATCTCGGTCAGCTCGGAGCGTATCTTCCAGGCACTGGCCATCGCCCGCTATGCCAACGAGATAGGCGCGGACGCCATCGCCCACGGCTCGACGGGCGCGGGCAACGACCAGGTGCGCTTCGACATGACGTTCCTCGTCATGGCACCGGGCGTGGAGATTATCACCCTGACCCGCGACATGGCCCTGAGCCGGCAGGAGGAGATTGACTACCTGAACAAGCACGGTTTTGCCGCCGACTTCGCCAAGCTGAAGTATTCCTATAACGTAGGCATCTGGGGCACGAGCATCTGCGGAGGTGAAATCCTCGACTCGGCACAAGGCTTGCCGGAGAGCGCCTACCTGAAGCACTGCACCAAGGAAGGCACCGAACAGTTGAAACTGACCTTCGAGCAGGGCGAACTGAAAGCCATCAACGGCGAACGCTTTGACGACCCCATCCAGGCCATCCAGAAGGTGGAGGAGATTGGAGCCGCCTACGCCATCGGCCGCGACATGCACGTGGGCGACACCATCATCGGTATCAAGGGCCGCGTGGGCTTCGAGGCCGCCGCACCGATGCTGATTATCGGCGCGCACCGCTTCCTGGAGAAGTACACGCTGAGCAAATGGCAGCAGTACTGGAAGGACCAGGTGGCCAACTGGTATGGCATGTTCCTGCACGAGAGCGAATACCTGGAGCCGGTGATGCGCGACATCGAGGCCATGCTCGTCTCCAGCCAACGCAACGTCAACGGCACAGCCATCCTCGAACTGCGCCCCTACGGCTTCCACACCGTGGGCGTGGAAAGCGCGGACGACCTGGTGAAGAACAAATTCGGCGAATACGGCGAAATGCAGAAGGGCTGGACGGCCGAGGACGCCAAGGGCTTCATCAAGGTGCTCTCCACCCCGCTGCGCGCCTACTACGCCGGTCACAAGGACGAACTGAACAACATTTAACCCCTAATACAACCTGAGTTATGGACAATACCAAGAGACTGACCCGCCCCCGTCAAGGACGGAAGATGGCAGGTGTTTGTGCAGGACTGGCCAACTACCTGGGAATGGACCCCACCGTAGTGCGTGCGATTTACGCCATCCTGAGCGTATGCACAGCCCTCATCACCGGACTGATTGTCTACCTGATACTGATGCTCATCATCCCCGAAGACCCGACTAAATAACTCCGTATGATAAAGATAGGAATCATCGGCGGCGCCGGCTACACGGCCGGCGAACTTATCCGCCTGCTCATCAACCACCCGGAAGCAGAGATTGTCTTCATCAACAGTGCCAGCAATGCAGGCAACCGCGTGACCGACGTACACGAGGGACTGTATGGCGAGACGGATCTGCGCTTCACCGACCGCCTGCCGCTGGACGAGATAGACTGCCTCTTCTTCTGCACCGCCCACGGCGACACGCGCAAGTTCATCGAAAGCCACAACCTGCCGGAAGGCCTGCGCGTCATCGACCTCTCCATGGACTATCGCCTGAAGGCCGAGGGCAACGACTTCGTCTACGGCCTGCCGGAACTGAACCGCCGCGCCACCTGCACCGCCATGCACGTGGCCAACCCCGGCTGCTTCGCCACCTGCATCCAGCTCGGCCTGCTCCCCCTGGCCAAGCACCTGATGCTGAACGACGACATCATGGTGAACGCCATCACGGGCAGCACCGGGGCGGGCGTCAAGCCGGGCGCGACGAGCCACTTCAGCTGGCGCAACAACAACCTGAGCGTCTACAAAGCCTTCGAACACCAGCACGTGCCCGAAATCAGCCAGAGCCTGAAGCAACTGCAGAACAGCTTCGACTCCAGCATCGACTTCATCCCCTACCGAGGCGACTTCCCGCGCGGCATCTTCGCCACCATCGTCGTGAAGAACAAGTGCAGCATCGAGGAACTGACGCGCATCTACGAGGAGTATTACGCCGAGGATTCCTTCACGCACGTGGTGGACAAGAACATCGACCTGAAGCAGGTGGTGAACACCAACAAGTGCCTCCTCCACCTGGAGAAGCACGGGGACAAACTGCTCATCATCTCCTGCATCGACAACCTCCTGAAGGGCGCCAGCGGCCAGGCCGTGCATAATATGAACCTGATGTTCAACCTGGAGGAAACGGTGGGCTTACGACTCAAACCCTCCGCTTTTTAATGAAACAATTGGCGCGGATTACACGGATTACACGGATGAGTCATTCCCGGTGCCTTCCGCGTAATCCGCGCCTGAAATCCTTAATAGATCCAAGAAACAATGAACCTCTTTGACGTATATCCCCTATTCGACATCAACATTGTAAAAGGCCGGGGCTGCCGCGTCTGGGACGACCAAGGCACCGAATACCTCGACCTCTACGGCGGACACGCCGTCATCTCCATCGGACACAGCCACCCGCACTACGTGGAGATGATCAGCAAGCAGGTGGCACAGCTGGGCTTCTACTCCAACTCCGTCATCAACAAACTGCAGGTGGAGCTGGCCGAACGGCTGGGACGGGCCTGCGGCTACGACGACTACCAGCTGTTCCTCATCAACTCGGGCGCGGAAGCCAACGAGAATGCCCTGAAGCTGGCCTCGTTCCAGAACGGACGCACCCGCGTGGTGTCCTTCGGCAAAGCCTTCCACGGACGCACGTCGCTGGCCGTGGAGGTGACGGACAACCCGAAAATCATCGCCCCCATCAACGACAACGGACACACCACCTACCTGCCCCTGAACGACGTGGAAGCCATGCGCGAGGCGCTCTCATCGGGCGACGTCTGCGCCGCCATCATCGAAGGCATACAGGGCATCGGCGGCATCCGCGTGCCCGCCCCGGCATTCATGCAGGCCCTGCGCGAGGAGTGCACGCGGACGGGCACCCTCCTCATCCTCGATGAAATCCAGAGCGGATACGGCCGGACGGGACGCTTCTTCGCCCACCAATGGACGGACGTGCGCCCGGACATCATCACCGTGGCCAAGGGCATCGGCAACGGCTTCCCCATGGGCGGCGTGCTCATCAGCCCGATGTTCAAGCCCGTCTACGGGCAACTGGGCACTACGTTTGGCGGCAACCATCTGGCGTGCGCGGCAGCACTGGCCGTGCTGGACGTCATCGAAGACGAGGGACTGATAGAAAACGCCGCCCGTGTGGGCGGACACCTCCTGGAGGAACTCCGGAAGCTGCCCCGGCTGAAGGACGTGCGTGGCCGTGGCCTGATGATAGGCCTGGAGTTCGAGCAGCCCATCAAGGAGTTGCGCTCGCGCCTCCTGCATGAGCAGAAAGTGTTCACGGGCGTCAGCGGCACGAACGTCATCCGCCTGCTGCCGCCGCTGTGCCTCACGATGGACGAGGCCGACCTGTTCCTGGAGCGGCTTGCGAAAGTGTTGTAAAAACAAGGATGAGGCAGGGAAAACAAAGATATTTGCGTATCTTTGCCTCATTCATACCTGACAACATACGACTTATGAAAGCAAGCATCTCACTGGACGCCCTGTTCGATTTCCTGCAATCGCTGCCGCTGACGGCTGACAACAAGGCATGGCTGGCCGACAAACTTTGGGAGTCGGCCCGGGAAGAAACCACCCATGTGCCGGGACAGATGACTACCGATGAAGCCAAAGCCCGGCTGGAAGCCTCGGAAAAGCGCATGGCACGGGGCGAATATGTGACCGAGGAAGAAATGGAAGACTTCTACCGCACGCTGCAATGAGCCGCAAGATAATCTACGACACCCAGGCCCGGCAGCAAATCGGAGAGATATACCGCTACGGCAAGGAACGCTTCGGACCGCAGACAGCCGCACGTTTCAAAGAGACATTGCGCCAGACCATCGCTCTATTGAAACAGCATCCGCTGATGGGAAGCGTCGAGCCGGAATTGTCCACAGACTGCCACGAATACAGGTATCTGCTGGTCAACCCCTATAAAGTCATCTATTCTGTCACGGACGAAACCGTAAGGATACACCTCCTATGGCACACCGGCCGAGACCCTCGGACGATGGCCAGACAGATGGCAGACGACAACCGGAACGATTAATAATCAGCACAGAAAGGCAAGCCCCGCCGGATGAGCACGATGCTCCCGGCGGGGCTTCTTCATGCAAACAAATCGACTGAAGACAAACCATTTTTATACCTGATTGATGGCGTTCATTCAAAATATATTCGTACTTTTGCGGCACTTTCCAGCCCATCCTTAAATGAGGAGCGGCAAGGGAAAGTGTTTTTAATAGAGACGTTTACGTACTTTATCTTTCAGGGTTAAACTTCGCAACTTTAGTCAATAAGAAGATAAAGGCAACGAAAGCGTCCACCATGTATGTGTTTTTCGGCCTTTCCCTCCCGGCTCGGGGAGGGAAAAGGTTTGCGTATCTCATACAGCGTGGGGGCTACGTTGCTTATCTTTATTGACGGGCAATGCGAAGGCCTAACCTTGGGATAAGCAAATGTAGAACCTGCGCTTTTTTGCGTATAAACACATGCTCACATGGAATCCATCGGCCAACGCATCAAACGAGAACTCGAGCGGCAAGAACGCTCCGTGACCTGGCTTGCCCGAAAACTATCCTGCCACCGCACCAACATCTACAACATCTTCCTGCGTGATAACATCGACGTGAAGTTGCTTATCCGCATCTCACATATTCTCCATCACAATTTCCTGAAAGACATCTCCGACGACCTCGATGCCGGGCAAGACTGCCCTGGTGTATAAAAATATGCGACACATACGCAGAAACTTCTGCTACGCATCTTTCCAATCCCACCCAACATTTAACCTTATCTTTGCGAGCAAAACCAATAAAAGGAAAGAAATGAAAAGAATTGTATTATCAATGCTCCTCGCCTTGGGGAGTGTGGCCTTCTGCATGGCACAAGAGATGCAGGAAGTCGTTTACCTGAAAAACGGAAGTATTATCAGAGGAACTATCATCGAACAGGTGCCAGATAAGTCGCTGAAAATACAAACCAATGACGGCAGCATCTTTGCCTACGAAATGGCTGAAGTAGAGAAAATTAGCAAAGAGCAAACCACCACATCTCTGCAAAGGAAACGGTCGGCAGCCGTACAAAATAGAAATGGTGTTCAACGCGGCTACCGCGGCTTTGTGGAATTGGGTTACACAGTCGGCACTAGTGATTGGGATGACACCAACCGCATAGAGTTTGCCACTTCACACGGCTACCAGTTTAATCCTTACTTTTATGCCGGCTTGGGCATCGGAGTCCACTATTACCACGAGAATGCCGAGGTAGGAATTCCCATATTCGCCGACCTCCGTACCGACATCCTGAACAATTGGATTACACCTTACGTAGATCTCAAAATTGGCTATACGGTAAATGATGGCACGCGGGGTTTTATATGTCGCCCACGGTAGGATGCCGCTTCGGCTTCGCTAACAATCGGGCTCTCAGTTTAGGCATTGGCTACACTATGCAAAAAATACCTGTCCTCTCCAACAAAGATAATAGGGGCGGATTCAGCATCAAGCTGGGCGTGGAATTCTGACACGACAAACCAGCAGCAAAACTGACTATACGGGGAATCATCCGAACCGCAGACCGGAAGATTCCCTATCTTTTTCTGCCCCTACCCAAGCCTTGCAGAGATTCCCCTCCGATATAACATCGCGTAACAGTACGACTGCTACTTCCAGGAGTTGCGACCAGTCGTAATTATAGGTGCAATAATCAAACACATCCTCACCTGTCACGCCCAAACGGCGGAAGGCTTCCAAAACGAGTTTCTGATCGGCAGGCAAGAGAGGCTTGATTGGCGCACGATACGCGAATGACCCATGCGCGAATAAGTGCGGTTCAGCCAGGCGTTCATACACGCCGCCTCTTTGTGGGGCATACGGTCGATACAGTTGCGCACGCCCCAGACTACAAGGATAGGCATAAAGAGGAGACAATCCGCCCACACGGCCGGATTGACCACCTTGAGCGTGGGGCGCACAGCCGTGACATGCCGCGCCGCCAGCTGCCTCAGACACTCGCCCGCCCGCGGGCACCGGGCGTTGAAACAATGCACGAAATACGTGGGAACTTGGTTGTAGTCGAATGATTCTTCCATAAAACTGGGCTTTTTGCTGACAAATATACGCAATCCGCCGCACATTCCTTGCATTTCTAAACAGAAAGACGTACTTTTGCCGCATAACCCCAAGCAAAAGACACGTATGAAAATAGCCATTATCGGAGCGGGCAACATGGGCAGCGCCATCGCCCGCGGGCTGGCCAAGGGCAGTTTGGTACAGCCGGAAGACATCACCGTCTCCAACCCCTCGACGGGCAAACTCGAAGCCCTGCAAGCCGAAATCCCGGCGTTGAACATCACCACCTCCAACGTCAAGGCCGCCGGCGACGCCGACATCGTCTTCCTGGCCGTCAAGCCCAAAGTGCTGGAACAGATGCTGTTTGAACTCCCCTGGCGGGACGGGCAGATACTGGCCACCGTCGTGGCGGGGATAAGCATCTCGAACCTGAGCAGCCTCTTCAACCTCAGATTCTCGCACGACGAGATGCCCAACCTCACCTACTTCCGCATCATCCCCAACACGGCCGCCGCCATCGGGCAAAGCATGACGCTGGTGTCCTCCCTGGCCGCCAACCCCAAGGAACAGCAACTCATGCTGGACCTGCTCGCTCCCCTCGGCCCCACGATGCTGGTGCCCGAAGATCAGCTGAACGCCGCCACCGCCCTGGCCTCGTGCGGCACGGCCTACGTGATGAAGTACATCCAGGCCGCCACCCAGGCCGGCATCGAGCTGGGCCTCTCGGCCTCCGATGCCCGCTGGCTCACCACCCAATGCGTGCTGGGCGCCGCCGCCCTCCTGCAAGACAACCCCGACGCACATCCCGCCACGGAGATAGAAAAGGTATGCACACCGGGCGGATACACCATACGGGGCATCAACGAGCTGGAGCACAGCGGATTCACCAGTGCGATAATCCGGGCCATCAAAGCAAGCGTGTAACCCTGCAACTATCGGCCGGATGAGAAGTACCCAGGAAATCATCGACATGCTGCGCGAGTTCAAACGGACGGCAGGCGAAAAATACGGCATCGAGCAGCTCATCCTGTTCGGTTCCGTAGCCCGCGGCGAACAGCGCGAGGACAGTGACATTGACATCTGCGTCAAGCTACGGAAGACCTCCTTCCGCATCTACATGGCCATCTACGAAGAGCTGCAAAAAATATTCCGCGTCAAAATAGACTTACTCACCCTGCACGAGAACATGCGCCGCCTGTTCCGTCAAAACATAGAACGAGATGCAATCTATATCTAAGCAAGAAATGCTCGACCTGCTGAACTTTGTGGAGAGGCAAACCGCGTTCATCATCCGCACGACCGAGTCTGTAAAGACCTATCATGACTTTCTCCTGTCAGATACAGCCATGGTATTATTCAACTCCACCTGCATGTGCCTGCAAACTATCGGCGAAACCATCCGCCAGATAGACAACCGCACCCGGGGGCAACTCTTCGCCCATTACGAAGAAATCCCTTGGAGACAAATCATAGGCATGCGGAACATCATCTCGCACGAATACCTGTCTGTCGATCCGGAACTCGTTCTCAGCATTGTGCGCGAAGAACTGCCTCCGCTGCTTCAGACCTTGCACCAGGTCATCTTCGACCTTAAAGAAGGAAAATACGAACAAGACATATCATAAACATAGCTAATTCTTATGGACGAACAAATCAGACAAATAGCCGAGCGCCTGCGCGGACTGCGCGACGCCATGGAGCTATCCACCGCCGAAGTGGCCCGTGATTGCGGCATCGACCAGGCCGAGTACGAACGCGCCGAATCCGGCGAGCACGACATCTCCGTCAGCATGCTCCAGCAGATAGCCCGACACTACGGCATCGCACTCGATGCCCTCATGTTTGGCGAAGAACCCAAGATGAGCACCTACTTCGTCACCCGCGCCGGATGCGGCGTCAGTGTGGAGCGCACCAAGGTGTACAAGTACCAGGCCCTGGCCGCCGGATTCCGCGAGCGCAAGGCCGACCCCTTCATCGTCACCGTCGAACCGGGCGACCGCCCCATGCACTACAACACGCACGACGGACAGGAGTTCAACCTCGTCATGGAGGGCCGCCTGCTACTCAGCGTCGGCGGCAAGGAACTGACCCTGAATCCGGGCGACAGCATCTACTTCAACTCCAAGTTGCCCCACGGCATGAAGGCGCTGGACGGACGGACCGTGCGCTTCCTGGCAATCATCTTATAAATGAAGAATGAAGAATGATGAACTAAGAATGATGCCTCCAACGACCATTCACCCGAGATTCTTCATTCTTCATTCTTAATTCTTCATTATTATTATATTATGGTAGAAAGATTTCTGACTCAAACCACATTTACATCGCAAGAAGATTTCATCAAGAACCTGCACATCCGTGTGCCGGAAAACTTCAACTTCGGCTATGACGTCGTAGACGCCTGGGCCGCCGAAGAACCCGACAAACTGGCCCTGCTCTGGACCAACGACAAGGGCGAGTGCCGCCGCTTCACCTTCGCCGACATGAAGCGCGAGACCGACCGCACCGCCGCCTACTTCCAAAGCCTCGGCATCGGCCGCGGGGACATGGTGATGCTCATCCTGAAACGCCGCTACGAATTCTGGTTCAGCATCATCGCTCTCCACAAGCTGGGCGCGACGGTCATCCCCGCCACCCACCTGCTGACGAAGAAGGACATCGTCTACCGCTGCCAGGCCGCGGACATAAAGATGATAGTCTGCGCCGGCGAGACGGTCATCACCGACCACATCACCGCCGCCATGCCCCAGTCGCCCAGCGTGAAGACCCTGGTCAGCGTAGGCCCCGAGGTGCCCGAAGGCTACCAGGACTTCCACCAAGGCCTCGGACACGCCGCCCCCTTCGTCAAGCCCGAACACCCCAATACCAACGACGACATCTCGCTGATGTACTTCACCAGCGGCACCACGGGCGAGCCCAAGATGGTGGCACACGACTTCACCTACCCCCTCGGACACATCGTCACGGGCTGCTTCTGGCACAACCTGCACAAGGACAGCCTGCACCTCACCATCGCCGATACCGGCTGGGGCAAAGCCGTCTGGGGCAAGCTGTACGGACAATGGATAGCCGGCGCCACGGTCTTCGTCTACGACCACGAGAAGTTCACCCCGGCGCATATCCTGCAGATGATACAGGACTACCACGTCACGTCGCTCTGCGCGCCGCCCACCATCTTCCGCTTCCTCATCCACGAAGACCTGACGAAGTTCGACCTCAGCCACCTGCAATACTGCACTATCGCCGGCGAGGCGCTGAACCCCGCCGTGTTCGAGACCTTCAAGAAACTGACGGGCATCAAGCTGATGGAAGGCTTCGGACAGACCGAGACCACCCTGACCGTGGCCACCATGCCCTGGATGGAGCCCAAGCCCGGCAGCATGGGCCTGCCCAATCCGCAATATGACGTGGACCTCATCGACAACGAGGGCCGCTCCGTCGAAGCCGGCGAGCAAGGCCAAATCGTCATCCGCACCAGCAAGGGCAAACCCCTCGGCCTCTTCAAGGAATACTACCGCGACCCGGAACGCACCCGCGAGGCCTGGCACGACGGCATCTACTACACGGGCGACGTGGCCTGGAAGGACGAAGACGGCTACCTGTGGTTCGTGGGCCGTGCCGACGACGTCATCAAGAGTTCCGGCTACCGCATCGGCCCCTTCGAGGTGGAAAGCGCCCTGATGACCCACCCCGCCGTGGTGGAATGTGCCATCACCGGCGTGCCCGACGAGATACGAGGCCAGGTCGTGAAGGCCACCATCGTCCTCTCCAAAGCCTATAAGGACAAGGCGGGCGACGCGCTGGTCAAGGAATTGCAAAACCATGTGAAGAAGGTGACCGCCCCCTACAAATATCCGCGTGTCATCGAGTTCGTGGACGAGCTGCCCAAGACCATCAGCGGCAAGATACGCCGCGTGGAGATACGGCAGAACGACCGGAAATAACACAAGAAGCCCCTGCGGAACCATTCGTCCACAGGGGCTTCTCCTCTTATCTTAATATCTAACCCTTAATCATACTCGCTCCACACTTCTTGCGTGCCGGCATCGGACTTCCGAAGATACACCTTGCAATAGGCACTTTCGGCATCCCGTTTCTCCTCGTCGGAATACACGTGCTGCCCGTTTATCTTCAACGACAATACATGGGTATACCATCCATTCCCATCAACTGCATCATTGGTATATCCATACAACAACTCAAACCGGTCGAAAGAACCGTTGGAGTACACATAGACCGTATAAGTGTCCGTGCTCTGGTCTATCGGAAAGGTGAAATTGAAAAAAGGCACTCCGTCCTCATCCACGGCAATCTGGCAAGCCGTCCAATTGCCCGAAGAATAGTATCCGAACTCATCCACCTCCGGTACAGGCAGTTGCGCCTCCTTGTCCTCGCAAGGCAGCGGATAAGTGGCCGGCAACGATTGTTCTATCAGGCTGTTACCGTCCTCACCGATATAATAGAAATGCACGGTATTTGCCCGGTAAGCAAGGCCGCCCCCCGGCACCGAATGGTAATAGGGGTCATCGTCGTCACTGCATCCGCCGAGAGCCACCGCCCCGACCAGCAGTAAAAGCGTTGCTAAAAATTGCCGTATCTTCATATCAGTTTTGTTTAGATGAGTATTCCGATGATTTACAAGCACAAAGATAGGGAATATTCCCTTAACCACCAAACTTATGGCAGGAAAAGAAAAAGGGAAACTGCTTTTTTTGAGCAACTTCCCTTTCTTTTCATCAGTTGGGCTACCTGGATTCGAACCAGGAATGACAGGACCAGAATCTGTAGTGTTACCATTACACCATAGCCCAAACTTGCTATCCCTTTCGGTTTTGCGGTTGCAAAGGTACGAACTTTTTTTGAACTACAAACATTTTCGGGCATTTTTTCGCAAAAAAATTTTCATAGGAGCGTAGATTGTGCCACAATACGCAGGCTACAAGCCCGGTCATCGCCGTCTGCAAGCCATGATATCGCCGCGCTCAAGCCAAGATATCCCCGGACGTGAGCCGGGATATCCCCGGGCACGGGCGAGGATATCCCCCCATCAAGGCATACATTATACCTAAAAAAAGCAAAAAATAAAAGTCTTTCGCCGTTTTGCGTGTGTGATATGGGAAATCGGCGTATCTTTGCCGTTAGTTTTAATCAGTTAATAGATAGAATGAACGAGACAGAAAGACTTATTCAACAGATTACAGAAGGAATTCAAGATAAGAAAGGAAAAAACATTGTCATTGCCGACCTCACCAAGATAGAAGACACTATTTGCAATTATTTCGTCATCTGCCAAGGCAATTCCCCCAGCCAAGTCACCGCCATCGTCGAGTCTGTGAAGGACTTCGCACGCAAGGGCGCCAATGCCAAGCCCTCTGCCATAGACGGCCTGCGCAATGCCGAATGGGTGGCCATGGACTATGCGGACATCCTGGTGCACGTGTTCCTGCCGGAAACCCGTAACTTCTACAACCTGGAAACACTGTGGGCCGACGCGAAATTAACCCAAGTACCTGACCTCGATTAATGATAACCGTATGGATAATCAAAAAAACAACCCAATCCCCAACAATACCCCTAACAAGAAGCCGAATATCCCCCGGTTCAACCTGAACTGGATATTCTCCATCATAGGCCTGATGCTGCTGTTCCTGTGGTTTACGGGAGACAAGAACCTGAACACGAAGGAAATCTCGTACGACGAGTTCCAACAATACGTGCAAAACGGCTACATCAGCAAGGTCATCGGCTATGACGACAATTCCGTGGAGGCTTTCATCAAACCCCAGCACGTGAAGGACGTCTTCCAGCAAGACTCCGCACAGGTGGGCCGCAACCCGATGGTCCTCACCGAAGCCCCCTCGCGCGAAAGCCTGGGTGACTTCCTGCAAAAGGAGAAAGACGAGGCCCACTTCGACGGCTCCATCAGTTATGAGAAGAAGCAGAACTACCTCGGCGTCATCCTGTGGCAGATTCTGCCCATCGCCTTCATCATCGGATTCTGGATATTCATCTCGCGCCGCTGGACCGGCGGAGGCGGCATGGGCGGAGGCGGCATCTTCAACGTAGGCAAGTCCCGCGCCCAGCTGTTCGAGAAAGGCGGCAATACAACCAAAGTCACCTTCAAGGACGTAGCCGGACTGGCAGGCGCCAAACAGGAAGTGGAAGAAATCGTAGAGTTCCTGAAAGAGCCCCAGAAATACACCGACCTGGGCGGCAAGATTCCCAAGGGAGCCTTGCTGGTAGGTCCTCCGGGAACGGGTAAGACCCTGTTGGCCAAAGCCGTGGCCGGCGAAGCAGACGTACCGTTCTTCTCGCTGGCAGGCTCGGACTTCGTGGAAATGTTTGTCGGTGTCGGTGCCTCGCGCGTCCGCGACCTGTTCCGCCAAGCCAAGGAGAAAGCGCCCTGCATCGTCTTCATCGACGAGATAGATGCCGTAGGACGTGCCCGCGCCAAGGCGGCCGCCATGGGTGGCAACGACGAGCGGGAGAACACGCTGAACCAGCTGCTGACCGAGATGGACGGTTTCGGCTCGAACAGCGGCGTCATCATCCTGGCCGCCACCAACCGCGTGGACGTACTGGACAAGGCCTTGCTGCGTGCCGGACGTTTCGACCGGCAGATACACGTGGACCTGCCCGACCTGAACGAACGCAAAGACATCTTCGGCGTACACCTGCGCCCCATCAAGATAGACGACACGGTGGATGTAGACCTCCTGGCCCGCCAGACCCCGGGATTCTCCGGCGCGGACATCGCCAACGTCTGCAACGAAGCCGCCCTGATAGCAGCCCGCCACAGCAAGAAGTTCGTGGGCAAGCAGGATTTCCTGGAAGCCATCGACCGCATCGTGGGCGGACTGGAGAAGAAAACCAAAATCACCACCGAAGAG
The DNA here is from genome assembly GCA_019118325.1 of Candidatus Bacteroides intestinavium. GTDB lineage: Bacteria > Bacteroidota > Bacteroidia > Bacteroidales > Bacteroidaceae > Bacteroides > Bacteroides intestinavium. Next base: position 38,474 of record DWZE01000059.1, on the reverse strand, counting down.
GAACGCCGCTCCATCGCCACCCACGAGGCCGGACATGCCAGCATCTCCTGGCTGCTGGAATATGCCAATCCGCTCATCAAGGTGACCATCGTCCCCCGTGGCCGGGCCTTGGGGGCAGCCTGGTATCTGCCTGAAGAACGCCAGCTGACCACCAAGGAACAAATGCTGGACGAGATGTGCGCCACCCTGGGCGGACGTGCCGCCGAAGAACTCTTCCTGGGCCGAATCTCCACCGGAGCCATGAACGACCTGGAACGGGTGACGAAGCAGGCCTACAGCATGATTGCCTACTTCGGCATGAGCGACAAGCTGCCTAATCTCTGCTATTACAGCAACGATGAATACTCCTTCAACCGCCCGTATAGCGAAAAGACAGCCGAACTGATAGACGAGGAAGTGAAAAAGATGGTGAACGAACAGTATGAACGAGCCAAGAACATCCTCACGGAACACAAAGAAGGCCATCAGCAGCTGACCCAAATACTGATAGACCGGGAAGTCATCTTCGCCGAGGACGTGGAGCACATCTTCGGTCCGCGTCCGTGGGCATCACGGTCGGAAGAAATCATGGCTGCCAACCAGACCTCCAAAGAAATGAAAGAACTGGCCGAAAAAGAAGCTCAAAAAGCCTTGCAGGCCGAAAAAGAAGTCAAGGAACAGCAGAGCAAGGCTTTGCCTGACAAGAAGGACCCTGACGAGAAGGAGAAAGATAATTCGTCCCCGGACAAACAATAAGAGTTTCTTAAACCGTTAGTCAAAATGAAGAGCAACCTCATCCAACGCACCATCACAGGGGTGCTGTTCGTAGTCGTCCTGGTAGGAGCCATCCTGTGGACTCCTATTTCGTTCGGAATCCTGTTCGCCCTCATCACGGCTTTGTCCGTCCGCGAGTTCGGACACCTGATGAACCAAAGCGGACAGGTGGAAATCAACCGGAACATCACTTCATTGGCCGGAGTCTACCTGTTCCTGGCCATGATGGCGTTCTGCACCCAAGTGACGGATGCACGGGTATTCCTGCCCTATCTGTTGCTGTTGCTCTATCTGATGATTACGGAATTGTACTTAAAGAAAAAGAATCCGCTGGGCAACTGGGCCTTCACGATGCTGAGCCAACTGTACGTGGCCCTGCCCTTTGCCCTGCTCAGCGTGCTGGCTTTCCACAACGACCCGACGGCCAGCAGCGTCAGCTATAACCCGATGCTCCCCCTGTCGGTCTTCATCTTTATCTGGCTGAGCGATACGGGCGCCTATTGCGTGGGCTCGCTCATCGGCAAGCACCGGTTGTTCGAGCGTATCTCGCCCAAGAAGTCCTGGGAGGGCAGCGTCGGTGGCGGCGTGTTCGCCTTGGCCGCCTCACAGGTGTTTGCCCACTACTATCCTTTCCTGAACGGGATAGAATGGATGGGATTGGCGCTGACGGTAGTCGTGTTCGGCACCTGGGGCGACCTGACCGAATCACTGATGAAACGCCAATTGGGTATCAAGGATTCCGGCAATATCCTGCCGGGACACGGCGGCATGCTGGACCGCTTTGACAGCGCACTGATGGCCATACCTGCCGCCGTGGTCTACCTGTATGCGGTGACGCTGGTTTAATGCTCCTCTTCTTGCACCAAGGTGTAAACCAGTTCCTTTTCGCCCGCATCGGCTAAATTTACTTTCAGTTTGATGCCTTTCGTGCCGGAATTCCCGTCGAGAGTGCTCAGACTATAAGAAACGGCGCTGTACGAACCGGGAAGTTCCTCCTCGGCCTGCGTATTGCACCGCAACTCCAGATGAATATACCCGTCTTCCTCGGGACTCACGGTGGTAGTCTGCGTCAGGTCATCCTTCCGATAGACCAAGTTGACACTGGTCGTAGCCGGCAGGCGACAGGAAAAGAACACATTCAGATAGCCATTGCTGATGCTGATTCCATCCTCCGTAGTGGGAATGGCCTCTGTACCGAATTTATCCTCATCCTCAGAGGTCATCGGCTCCACATTCAGCGTCAGCACATTCTGCATTTGCAGGATTTTTACAGCGTGGTCATACCCCTCATAATTGTCCCATAAAGGATTGAACACGGTGACCACTCTCTGCCCGTCAATGGGCGTGTACCATCCCAGGTCCGTATTTACGGGCCAGCACGTTCCCCACACATCGCAATCCAGGTAGAAGGAATTTACTCCTACGGAACGCACCGTGGCCAACTGAGGCGCGGTGAAATCACCCAGGGAATACCCCTCACTATCGTCACACGACTGGAAGGCCAGACATACGGCCAGGCACATCATACTCAAAAGATAAGTTATCTTCTTCATTTTGCTTTTGCTTTAAAGTTACACACTAAAAACAAACAAGCCGGGCATTTACTGCACCGGCTCACCATTGTTTAACATAAAATAGGAATAGAGGAATGAGAATGATGCGACTTTATCCCTCATTCGACTTCCGCAAGAGTTTCACCATCTGTCGGGCCGCATGCGCAGGTGCCCCAGGCTCTCCCAAGCGGCGGGCCATTTCGTCATAGCCGGCACGGAGCGCATCTCTCCGTTCCGGATTGTGCAACAAACTCTGTAACTCATCGCGCATCTGCTCTACTGTCATCTTGTCTGCCACCAACTCCCTGACCACCTCTTCTCCTGCAATCAGGTTGACCAACGAAATATAGGGCACCTTCAGTATGTGCCGCTTCAGAAAAGCAATCAACTTGGGCAGAGGAGTGTGATAGCACACAGCCTGCGGCACCCGGAAGAGGGCCGTTTCCAGCGTGGCCGTACCCGAAGTGACCAACGCAGCCGTGGCGTGCGCCAATAACGGATAGGTCTGTCCGAACAAGACCTTCACCGGGGCATCGCCCGTATAAAGCCGATAGAACTCCGGTTCTATGCCGGGTGCACCGGCCACCACCAGCTGGTAATCTCCGGAGAAAGCGGAAGCCGCCCGAATCATATCGGGCAGATTGTCTTTGATTTCCTGTCTGCGGCTTCCGGCCAACAAGGCTACAATGGGCTTGCCTGCCAGTCCGTTGGAAGCGATGAAGCCATCGGTCGTTTCGGCATAGGACGCTTTGAAGGCCGCCACCTCGTCCACCGTAGGATTGCCCACATAATGGATGGGATAGTGGTGCTTCCCCTCATAGAAATCGACTTCGAAAGGCAAGATGGAAAACAACTCATCCACATCCCGCCGGATATTCTTAATGCGATATTCCTTCCACGCCCATATTTTGGGAGAGATGTAGTAGTAGACGGGAATATCCGTATGCGCATGCACATATTCGGCAATCTTCAGGTTAAAACCGGGATAGTCCACCAATATCACCACATCGGGATGCCAGGCCGTGATGTCTTCCTCGCATTGCCTCATCGCAGCGAAGATAGTGCGCAGATGAAGCAGCACAGGCACAAAACCCATATAGGCCAAGTCCTTGTAATGCTTCACCTGCGTACCACCGACGGCCGCCATCAAGTCTCCACCGAAGAAACGAAATGTCGCCTCCGCGTCTTCCTGCTTCAGGGCTGCCATCAGGTGCGAAGCGTGCAGGTCGCCGGAAGCTTCGCCGACTATGAGGTAATACTTCATAAGGTCAGAACCAGGTTTTCAGTTCATCCATCAGGTCGTAAGCCGTGACATCCACGGTGGTGGGCGTGACGGCTATGTAGCCGTTGTCCAAGGCCCAATGGTCAGTAGCCTCATTGTCAGGTTCAGCGTTCTCGAACGTACCTGTCAACCAATAATAATGCGTATCGTCCCGATGTGCGAAATTCTCCCACTCGTTCACCCACTGGCCCAACGTCTGACGGCAGACGCGCACGCCCTTCAACTCCTTGGTATCGGGAATGTTGACATTAAGGCAGGTCAAGGGGGGCAGCCCTTTTTCCAACACTTTCCGGGCAATGTCGCGGATGTATTCGCCGGCAGGTTCGAAATCGGCATTGGGATCATGGCTGCATATCGAGAATGCAATGGAGGGAACCCCCTTCAGGCAGCCTTCCATCACCACGCCCATCGTTCCGGAATAGTGTACATTGACGGCGGAATTGTCACCGTGGTTGATGCCACCTACCACGAGCGAAGGCCGACGGTCCAGCACCGTATGGAAAGCCAGCTTGACACAATCGGTCGGTGTGCCCGAACATTTGTACACCGTCAGCCCCACATCCTTGCGCAACAGTTGGTAGTGGATAGGCTTGTTCACCGTCAGTGAGCAAGCCGTACCGGAGCGAGGTGCGTCCGGAGCCATTACCACAATCTCGCCCAGCGGGCGGAGAAACTTGATTAACTCGCTGATTCCCTTGGCTGTGATGCCGTCATCATTGGAAACCAGAATCAAAGGTCTTTGATTATCCATTGTTCTATGCGTTTAGTATTCTGTTTACTGGTGGACAAAGATACGGCAAATTGCGGACAAGACCGCATATCCGGCGGGAAATACTCTCTTTGCCTGTTCAAAAAACGGGCAAAGCCCCCAAAGCAAGATTCTCCAGCCACTCCGTGGTGGACAACCTGTTCCGACCTTTGATTTCAGCGCGCAATAGCGTCATACACCTCGCGCGCCACGTCTATCGCATCGCCCTCCGGTGCGGAGACATAAGCGTTGTGCTGCAACGTCCACGGCTCCTCCAAGGCATAGAAGTCGATGGTGCGGGGCGTTGCGCCGTCCAATTGGCGGGCCAGTTCATCGAAATAGGTCTTCCAGCGCATGTGGTAGAAGTCGCGCAAGAGGCCGTTCCATTCCTTGTGGGCATAGTCGCGCAAGCCGCCGTCGTCGGCCGTGACACGGTTGCCCCACGTGGTGATCTGCACACGGGCGTTCCATTCGTAGCGATCCTTCTCCTCGGCCGTATGCCCCAAGGCGCGGGCTTTCTCAATCCAGTGGCCCACCTTGAACTCGGAGCGTGTGGCCAGCAGCTTGTCCTGCAAGAGTATCAGATTGAGGAAACGGCGGGAAGCGGCGGCAAACAGTTCTTTGTCGCCGGCCTTGAACGCACTGACTACCACGGGATAGACCAGACGGCCTTTCTCGGCTACCGCCTGGCGCACGATGTCCACCAGGTCATACTCGAAGTTGTTGTTGCCCCGGAAGTCTTCGGCATGTTCCAGCAAGATGCCGGCCGCCCGGATGACGTCCATCGGTTCGTAATAGTCGGACATCTCGGACCAGGAAGACACCTGATAGGCCTTCAGCGAAGGACGGGCGCAGAAAACGGACTCATGCGTGCCTTGCTGGGTAGATTCGTCCGGACAGGCGTAGATGGTATTGCTGAGGAGAGTCCATGCCTCCAATACCTTCGCATCCGCCTTACCGTAACGACCGCGGAGATATCCGGCCAGCCATTCATCCTTAGTGAAACGACTGTCACGCCAAGGCAATTCGGTCACGAGCTCGTACATCACCGGATTGTTCTCGATGCCCTCCGGTGTCAAACCTACACCGCGCAAGGTAGCGCCGAAAGGACTTTCCTTGGCCTTGTAGAACTCGTCGATGACATGGGCCATCTTGCCGTGCAGGCCTACATTGCCCCCATAGTTCAACAACATGCAGTAGAGCCAGTCCTGTCCGTCAAAACCGTTCTGGCGATACCATGAGGACGACGGGTCGCCCCATTGAGGACGGCTCTCCGAATAGAGGTCCAACACCAACATATCGCCCTGCGGGATACTCTTCATCATCTGCGGACGCGGATTGGCTCCCCAGGCCTGCACCACCCAGACCGCCTTCGGATTGTTGCGCTTCATGGCATGCAGAATGGCCTGCCCGGTGGCATCCAGGTCCACTCCCTTCACACTGCCTCCCTCGTGGAAGGGGTCCATGGAGTAGTAATCGGCCTTGCCGAAGAGGCGGTTCATTTCCTTATAATACAAAGAGGCAATCTCCTGAAAACGCTCGTCCGTGGGTTGCAGGAAGGCCGGACGGTGGAAACCGTTCCACAGTCCCGGATCGGTGACGTTCACGCCCAGTTTCTCCTTGGCATCATGCGGCAACATGCCCGAATAGCCGGGCAGCACGGGACGAATGCCATACTCACGCATCCGCTTCAGAATTTTCTTCTGCAGGGCCACACGGTCCTCGTACCATTGGTCGCTGTTAGGGCCACCCCAACCTTCGAGGTTATTCATCAACCACCATGCCTGGAAGGCCGGCCCGGCGATGAAAGCGTTAGCCTCTTCTTTTGTATACCCCAACTTCAACAGGACGTTGCGCCACACCGTGTCAGTCCCCACCATGGCCAACGGCAGATTAATGCCGTGCAGGGCCATCCAGTCAATCTCCTGCTCCCATCGCTCCCAGTCCCAGAAAGCCATACTATAGGAGAAGGTACAGTAATTCAGATAATAGCGATCCTGCAAAGCCGTTTCGTGCCGCTCTTTCTGAGTGACAGGCGGCAATACACCCGGCAGTTGGGCCTTCATGCCATTCCAAGACAAGTGAATGCCTGCATAATACTTCAGATACCAATTGATGCCGGTAGCAATGCTGACGTAGTTATTGCCACGCACCACGACCTTGTCGCCTGCCTGGTCCAACTCAAAGAAGTCGGTGTCCGCGCGTTGCAACTCAATTTTAAACTTGGCCGATGCCCCCGGATCAATGCGTTCCAACAAGCCGGTAATCGGCGATGCCTGTGCCCAACCTATAAGCAGGCAGAAGGCGAAGAAAAAGATCAGTTTTCTCATTAGGTTATTATGTTTTTAAGTAAGTAAATCGAAAGAATTAAATGATAATTTAGCGGTGTGATTCTTTAGACGCAGATGACGCGGATGACGCAGATTCATTTTCTTTATTGACGGATTATCCGTTATCAAAGATTATAGATCAGCGTCATCTGCGTCTAAAGAATTAAATTCCTATTTATCATATAAACCAAATATCAACATCTACATTAACAACACCTATCCTACAATCAAGGTTTAGTGATATTCAGTCCAATGTTTTATGCCCAGTGATAACACCTGGCTCTGTCTGATGCATGTCGAATATCACGACCTCGTTCGCTCCTTTACGCAACCACACGCCCGGGCAATAAAGGCGAAACTGAGGGCCTACATTCCAATAACGCCCCAGATTGTGCCCGTTCACATAAACAATGCCTTTGGTGAAGTCTTTCATATCAATGTAACAGTCGCCCGTTTCCTCCAGATTCAACGTAGCCTTGAAAAACATGCCCGGGCGGACAGTAGCACTTGCTTTCAAAGAAGACACATAGTCCGCTGACATGGGAATGCTAAAGGCTTCCCAATTCATCAACGTCATGCCGTTGAGGGTGACATGGTCTGTGATGCCTTTACGATCTATCATCTGTGCGGCAAAATTGATGCGGCCCATGCTCTCCACCAGAATATCGAGCACGGGATGCTCCTCGCCGGAAACAGGAATAATCAAGGAGTTCTGGCCCAAAGTACGGTCGATGCTACCGATATAACGTCCGTTGAGGAAAACAGTAGCATAATCATGCACCTCATCAATGCGCAAGGTGCCACTCTTCTGTCCCGTCAGGCGTGTGCGGTAGAGAATCAATCCTTCATACTGGTGCAACATCTCCATCGGGACAGGTTGCACAATCTCCCGGGCTGCGGGCAAATTGTCCCACACGGAGGTGAAACGCTCAGCCCGGATAGCCGGGAAAGTGATGGAAGGCAGCGGCTCGGGCACAGCAGGCAACTTTTTCTTACTATACTTCTGTGCCAGTTCGCGCAAAGCCATATATTTGGGGGTAGCCTCGCCCATCTCGTTGATAGGAGCATTATAATCATAGCTGGTAACATCGGGCTGATAAACACCAGGTTCAGGCGAATTTGCCCCTGCCCAAAAGCCGAAATTCGTACCGCCATGGGCCACATAGTAGTTGAACGACTTACCGTTTTCCAACAACCATCTGACATTGTCTGCAATAGACTTTGTATTCCGACCATTCCAATCTTCACGCCAATGCGTCAGCCAACCCGGATAAAGTTCGGAACAGAAGACACTGGCTGTTGAATCCAGTTTCAGCGGCTCGTCAAACTCGGCTTGCGAGGCGGCAGGGTCTAACCCCACGGCTGCCCCCGGATACGTGCCGGCCTCCAGCATAGCCGGCGTAGCCCCATCAGCCGTATAAAAAGGAACAGTAACACCTTCGCTGCGCCACAAGTCGTGCAGCCACTTCATATAGGAACGATCATTGCCATAGCTGCCATATTCATTCTCTAACTGCACCATGAGGATAGGACCGCCGTTGTTCACCTCGTACTTGCGGACAAGGGGAGACAGTTGCTTGATATAACGCTCCACAGCAGCCACATAGCGGGAATCCATGCAGCGAATCTTGATGTCTGGCACGGAAAGCAGGTAAGCAGGCAGTCCTCCGAAGTCCCATTCACCACAGGTATAGGGACCTGGACGAAACAGCAGGAACATGCCTTCTTCCTGTACGATTTGAATGAAATGCTCGAGGTTATGGTTGCCTGTCTGGAAATCGAACTTACCAGGCTCGCTCTCATGGTAATTCCACATCACATAGCAGGCCACGGTATTGCAGCCCATAGCCTTAATCATCCGCACACGGTGGCGCCAATACTCCACAGGCACACGTGCGGGATGCATCTCACCGGAAATAATCTGAAAAGGTTTTTCGTCTAACCAGAATTGGTTTTCGCCCAACCGGAACGAGTGCTTTTGCTTGTCGTGGGCCCCGACATGACCTCCGCACAACAGCAGAAATAAAAGAATAGTCAACAACGAAGTTTTGTTCATAATGAAAAGCATTAAGTAGATGTTCAAATTTAGTTTATATAATAGGAGTTAAGAAGTGAAGGAGTTATCACTCCGCTGCGCTCCGTTAGGAGTTAAGCCGATAGTAAGCCAATGAGAACCGTATACACAGAGGTATTGGCTTAACTTCTTAACTCCTTAACTCCTCAAAAGATAATATCATTTACCCGTTGGCGGAATTATAACCGATATGCACTTTATTTGTCGGTCCATTGTACGGCTTTGCGGGCGGATATCTCCGCTTTTGTCCAGAGATATCTCCGTCCTTGTCCGAAGATATCTCTGTCTTGGCCCGAAGATATCTCCGCCCGTGGGTCTCATACCCCAATTAATTCCGCCAACGGGTTATCATTTAATTCTTGCGACTTACTTAAGAATTATACACACCGAGTACTTAGCAGTATTTTAACGCCCGGCGTATATATCCGTTCCGAAAGCCCAACCCAAGTAATGAGGCTTCAACTCACGGGTCTGTCCACGGAAAGAGACTTTATAGGCGTTGCGGAGGTTACAGTGCAGATTGGTCATCTGCTTTTCATCCGCTTCTACCTGCAGTGTATTTCCTTGGCGGGTCACCCGGCAATTATAGCCCACAACGGTGCCGTCCGCACGCTCCACGACAAAGGCATTCGTCAGCATGGCTTCGCCCATAAACTTGAACACTTCGTGCACGTCATTGTCCTGCGTGTTCACTCCCTGCCAGTCGCTAATCATATTGACATATTGTTCGCCAATGACGAACGTGCGCGTATCATACAAGTCCGGATGCGGATTGCCGAAGCTCAACGAATCGGCCGTCACATGCGTATCCGCGCTACAAGCTTGACGCACTCTCAGATACGGATCCACCACAAAGGCCCAACGCAAGTCGCCCGTCCGGTTGTCAATGAGGTGGGAGAAAGCCCCCGCTGCATTGTAGGTCTCGAGCAGCCAGCGCTCGTCGCCCGTCAACAGATAAGCATAGTAAGTGGCATAGGCGCGCCAACCGCTCCATCCATGGGGCGAATTGAACATATTGGGCAACATCTGTACATCATACTGCGCCTCCCAATAACGCATGGTTCCCCCACGGCGGCGGGCATCCGGCACACGAAGTTGCGTCAGACAGTCATGGCTATGCAGAATCTGCAGCATGGCATCCGTGTAGTGCTTGCGGGTAGCCTCATCGGACTGCATCAACCCCAACATGCCTATCTGCAAAGCCGAGCAGGAAATCATGCCGTCCTCAAAAGTCAGTTCGCCTTCGGTCTCGAAGTTGCCTTGCGCATCCACCAGTTGGTCAATGGCACGCTTGGCTGAAGCGTAATGCCGTTCGGCAGCCTCCAGCCAAACCGGGTCTTGCCGGCCCAACTCATATTCAGCCACAGCCAGTTCCAGGATATTCTTGGCCACATAGATAACGCTGGTATAAACAATGTGGTGATTGACATAAGCCCCGTCCTCCCGTTGCCAGGTCTTTATCAGCCAATCGGCCAGGCGCGAGGCTTTCTTCAAATCCTCACGGTCGCCGTGGTCCTGATAGCGTCCCACCAAGAGATTGATGGTTCCCGACGTGTTCTGGATGCGGGAAGCGTAATACTTCGGCTCCATCTTCACCGTGTCGTGCAGCAAGTCGAACAAATAGCTGAAGCGGCGGTCCAGTCTCTCATCCAATTCCTTATCCGGAAAATACTTCGCTGCTTCGAAAGCAGAATAGAAGCCATACCAGCTCTCGATGTGCGAAGTGGCTTTCTGATGATATTTCCAGGCATTGCTACGAGCCTGTTCCAACACCCAACGACGGGACGGATGGGCTGACAAAACTCCTTCTGTTATCTTGTCTCCTTCTACGGCACGGACCGTATAAAGCCCCACTTCGGGTAAGGTGCAAGTGACACGCTGTACCCCATTGGCCTGTGGTTCTATTTGCAAAGGCAATTCATGTCCCCGCTCATTGCAGACAGAAACGACGGCCTCCTCAGACAATACATCAAAGGAAAGTTCTTCATTGGGACGGCATGTGGTCTGCGAAATCCGAAGCATCGGAACATCAGCCAATTTCCGAACGGTCTTCTCGAAATCTCCCGGCCGTTCTATATCAACCAAAGCGATAATCCAAGTTTTACTCTCCCCTTGCTTCAACATCCACAAATGCTGCGGATGCCGTTCGGGCAAAGGCAACGTGTTCAGCAAGTCAAGGTTCAACGACTCGATGCGATGTCCCATGAACCAATGAGGAGCCGGGTCCTGATAACCCAAATTATACTCCACACTCCATGAAGCTATAGGCTGAGGCGAAACGATGCCTAAAGTCCGGCCGGCCGGTGTCTGCAGATACCCATAGAAATGCGTCTTTTCGTTGCGCATCAACGTAGGAAAATACTTGCCGAACCAGGCCGGATATTTCTCCATATAGGTGTCTATACCCAGACGCAGGCCGGCCTTCTCCGGCTGGAAAGGAACGTGCCCCTGGTTTATCAGGGTCACCTCCAACGCGGGCTGCCCTTTCCAGGCCTTATAAGTCAGGCGGCACTCCACGTGGTCTATCACAGCCCTGTAGGAGCGGTAACCGTCTGGCATCCAATCCGCAGTCTGCGCCTTCCCGTCTGCCACGACGTAGAAAGAAGGCCCCATGAACTGTCCGTCCTCACGGAAGAAAGGCACGGTGTCCTTCCGCCCGTTTTCCTTAAAAACGATTTGCTCCAGACAGCCCTGCTCTGAAATGCGGGCTTCCCAATTCTTGTGCTTCCAGAGGGTGGACTGGGCTGTCGCCACAGAGGCACAAAGTACCACCCCCATTCCAAGTAACAGCTTCTTCATAGTGTCTTGCATGTTGTTTTTAAAATCGTCGGAACAATCATTACCGGACTACGACTTCATCCAGCAGTATGTTAATGCCATACTTCCCGTCGGAAGACACCAGCCACTCCACATCGCCATTGGCACAACGAATGGCATAGCGAGCATTCCGGTGCAAGCGTTCCGAACCGTCCGGAATCCAAAGCCCCAAGCGATAAGTCCCTTTGGCCAAGCCGTCCGGAACAGACAGTTCAGCCCGGATGGTATGAACCAGAGACGTGTAAGTCGTGTCGCCCGGCTGATAGGGTTGCCAATCATGCACATCGGCCCCGGTCAGGACTTCATGGGCGACAGCCCCTTCCGCATCGACCAGCACCAGGTATACAGGATGCTCATTGAAGAGCGTAGAGAATCCGCGGTTAATCAAGGTTATTTCCACCGGATTCGTTCCGCCGACAGCCAACGTTTTCGGTGCATCTACCGCTTGCAATTCAATTCGGTAACCCAAATGATCGCGGATATAGTCAAACACACTCCGTTCCACTTTGCTTCCATCCATCTTCATGAAATAAGCGTCCGAAACCGGCATTCTGTTTTTCTGGAGAAAATCCTCGGAGATAGGCGTTTCTTTCCAATACATCATGGAGTATTTATCCTTCGTATTCTTTTCCTTATAGTTATGGATGACACTCAAGGAAGTAAAATGTTGCAAAAACAGACGCCGTGCGGTCTGCGGACCGTCTATCAGCCATCCAGCCTCCGGATTGTCCGGGTCTTCATTCATACTCCAAGTACCCCAAGGAAGTTCCCCGTCCACCGGAAGATAAGGAGATTCGCGCACAATCTGCTGATAAGCGGGAGTCCCTTCCGACATTTCTCCATCCCATACGTGCGGTTTGATGACAATGAAATCGTCGTGGAAAGATACCCGCCGGGCATCGGCCGAAGTGGAATCCAACAGATTCTTGTACGCCGGCACACGGACCTGTATAAAACGGCCTTCGGGAGCCATCTGGCAAATATGCTCCAAAATGGTCCGCTTTGTAGCTTCATCCTTCTCCAACCCATGAAACGAACTGTGCCATTCGCCCCACGCACCAATCATACCGGCCTGTACCACTTGAATCACATCTTTATTCTCAGCCAGGAAGGGCTTAAGTTGTTGTGTATGACGAATAATGTCATCCAGGGTAGGACCAGTCTCCGCCCGCCCCATGAACTGGGTTTCATACGCAAAGCGAAGCACTGCCTTCTTCCCCAAGCGGCGCAACTCATCGAAAAACACGGACATCGTCCGAAAATCTTCCTCCGTCAGGTCTTTCCCCACTGCTCCGGTCAGGTAAAAATAGGTCTGCACCAAGGATACGCTGTCCGAGGCATACAATTGGGATTGTTCGTCTAAATACGAAGTGATGTCCGGGTAATTTTCCGGATCCCAAACATAGTTCTTCTCCGTCACATCCAAGGCAACTTCCAACCTGAATCCTCTTTCGGGATTATACAATCCTTCCGTTCCTCCCGGTTCATCAGCATAAATGCCGTGGAAAGACCGATGCTGGACATTTCCTCCGCAAGATGTCAACAAGCCGGCCATACATCCGGCCATACCCCATAATGCTATTTTATTTTTCATCGCTGTCTTTTTTAAGAGTGGTTATAATCAAGGTTGCTTCTCTCCCATTCAACAAAGAGTCTGGCAGTCCGGTAATTTTCCCGTTTACCATAACGGTGCCTGCTTCTTGCACTTTATGGAATGCCTCATCGCTCAACGGTTCCCACTCCACAAACTGCTGGGTGACCGTCCCGTCATTGTAATGCACATTCACATAAGAAGGCGTGTACAGCAACTCGCGAGTCACATGTCCGTCCATATCCCGTAAGACCGCTTCGCCTTCATTCAGCTGCAAACGGGCCGGGTCAATGCCGGTAATCCGCAACTCATGCTCCGGCAGGGCGTGATATCCCTCCGGTATCTTCTTGTACATACGGATATAGTCGATGTCGAAACTCTTCGGGTAAGGCACAGAAGGGTCATACGTTCCTGTCCAGGCACCTTTTGCCGCCCGATTGTCATAGAACGAAATGATTTGCACCAACGGGTAGGTAATGGCGGCCCGATGCGTCATCACCTGGACACCGTCCACATACACCGTAACCCCCTCGGGTGTCCAGTCGAAGCCATACACATGAAATTCCTCCGCCAGTTTCTTATTGGCAAACCAAGGATGCTCCGTGTGATACGTGATAGTGGTGTCTTTCCAACTATGCACAGTAGACCAGATGCGATTGACATCTGTCCCCAGAATCTCGAAGATATCTATTTCGCACGTCTGATTCGGATTATCCTCGAAACCTATCAGCCACCAGGCACAATGTACGCCTCCTCCGGCCTGCATCTTGGCCCGCATCTCATAATAGCCATACTGGTTGATTTGCGTAGCTTCCGTCTTGATATCATGAAGCGCTTTCCGCTTGGGATCATAATGATGCATACCTGTACGACTGGCGCTCATGAAACCAGATATGTACATGCCTTTGTCGAACTCGTTCTTCGAATCCTTATCAATCGTCAGTCGAAGAATGCCGTCTTTCATTTCATAAGTGGGCCGGCATACGCTCCTGTCTTTCGGCCAGGAAGGCAGGTACTCGGGAATCCACTTGGAGCGGTCAAGTTCCTCGCCATCAAATTCATCATGAAAAATCAGGCGGTAGCCTTCTTTATCCAACGGACTGGCTGGATAGTCCTGTGCAGCGGCCGGTGACAGGCAACCCAATCCCATCAGACATCCGACCACCCATATGCTATGTATCAGTTTTCTATTCATAAGTAGATGTTAATATTTAGTTTATATTCTAGGAGTTAAGAAGTGAAGAAAGTTATCACTCCGCTTTGCTCCGTTAGGAGTTAAGCCGATAGTAAGTCCATGAACTGCATACACAGAAGGTGTTGGCTTAACTTCTTAACTCCTCCAAAGATAGTTTCATTTAAATCTGAAGAACTTACCACTTAATCTTTCCTATTATATTAGCCAGATATTGCCCATTGCTCCAATGCTGCAACCCGTTCTCTTCCACCCACCGGATATCATATAGCGGACAATGTTGCAAGGATGTCTGTGCATCCGGCATCCAAATCGCCACTCTGTAGGTACCGGCTTCCAAAGATAGAGGAATTTTTCCTTTCAGCGTATAAGGAATCGTCTCATAGTTTCCGGAAGTTTGGCGGTAGGGTTGCCAATCTTTTGCGCAAACGCCCTCTAAGCGAACTTTTGACACCACCTCATCTTCGGCATTGATCAAAAGGAGATACACAGGATGCGGGTTGACGACCGTCGCAAATCCTGTGTTCTTCAACCCAATCGAATAAACCAGTTGCCCGCCTTCCTTGTCCAAGGAGGCTTTTGTCAAATATAAGCGGTATCCCAGATGATCCCGAATGAAGTCGTAGGCCGAACGGGAGACCATCTTCCCCTGCGCGTTTCTGAAATAACTGATGTCATAAGGGATCTGCAACGAATCCAACTTCTCCGGATAAAGCGCATAATGCTTCCAGTGACGAATGTTCAACTCCGTATTCTGCGTAATGTCAAAAGCCGAATAATGATGGTCGCGCAGGATTTGCAAGGAGCGGTCCACGCTGATTAGGTCATGTAACCCCCATTCCGTATTCTCTGCATAGGGAATCTCTCCACTCATAAAGAAATAGGCAGCATCTTGGAGGACCATATTGTAATTATCATCTCCGGGCACAAAATCATTTTCCGGTGCATGAGAATGTTCCCCGGCCGTGAAATAATCATTGGCAAAGCCTATCCGTCTCCAATCTTCCGGATGCTTCAGTTTCAACGGCCGCTTCTGCTTGGGGTAGCGAAGTTGCAGGCAATACTCTTTCGGGAAGATGTCCAACAGCGTATTGACCAAGCGGTTCTTGGCTTCTTGATTTTGGCTGAGAGGAGAAGTGTGCCATTCGCCCCAAGCACCGATAAAGCCGACTTGGCAGGTGGCAATCAGGCCATTGTTCTTTTGCAGGAAGGGGCGCAACTGCTCCAAATGCCGCATGATGGATTCTTCCGTTTCACCCCCATAGGCATTCAGTCCTTTGTAATTATAGGCAAAACGCAAGATAACCTTGAAACCATGCGTTTTCACATCATCAAAGATCGTCTGCATATGGTCAAACGCTTCCGGAGGCAGGTCGCGATCCACATAGTCTGATAAATAAAGATACAGCTGGGTCAATGTCAGACTATCTCCTTCTGCCTGGCAACGTTCCAAACGGTTGTCGATAAAAGTTTCCGGGTACTTCTCCGAAGCATCAAACGGGTTTACGAAGTTGTGGACAAAATAATTGCATTCTACATGATAGCCTCTTTCCGGATTCCTCAACGGAGATACTGGTTCTATCGGGGCTTCTTGGGCATACAACAGTCCTGTACAAAAAGACAAGGCTGCCCCAAATAGGAAATTAAGTTTCATGATACTACATTAGTTAGAATATGTATATATGTTGTCTGTTTGTGTCATGTCTCAAAATCTGAATATCCACAGATTGCCTAAACAAAGAATGAGATAAGCAAGCTTCTATGACCAAGTATTATTGGATACTTTGCCATTTATCATTGCTTCTATGTCGAGTGAAGCATAGCATCCTTGCAAAAGCATAACCGGGGAGAATACGGACATTCATTTTTTTTAAAAAAAGAGGGCATGTCAAAATCTAATCGGTAACCGAATTCCCCTTTTTGACACACCCTCTCAAAGATAAATGGGCTTATCTGATTAATAGCCCTCGTTCTGTGCTATCTTACCTTTACCTTCGTTGATTACACTTTGAGGTATAGCAAACCGAGTACGATAATCTGCTGATTGTTCACCACGGTCTATTGCAGACTGAACAAATTTTCCATGACGGATCAAATCCGTACGACGGTTGCCTTCCCACCACAGTTCATGACCGCGTTCCAGCAAAACATCATCTAAGAAGGCTTGAACATCAGGATAATCACTCAAAGTCCTAGGCTGCAATGTGGCACGTGTACGAATCTTGTTCAACAAATCAACCGCTTCCTGCGTCACGGCATTGCCGTTACGAACAATAGCTTCAGCCAACAAAGTCAGCACATCAGCATAACGATAAACAATCCAGTCTATCTGGCTACCGTCACCCGTTGAATTGGGGTCTTCACCGTATTTAACAGGTACTGCACCTTGACCATAAATAGTGGAATGAATAGTCTTGTCATATGCTTCATTGAACTCGACACCATCCGAACCGACATATTCACCGACCAAAGATTGCAAACGTTCATCCCCGCTCTCAAAAGTATGATAGAAAGCCCACGGTACTTTATAACCATCCCAACGCTGGATTGCAGTATTGGTTACTGGATAATTACCAGGCAATGCATGATCGTGCCACAACTGCAGACTTACACCACGTTGTTCCACGCAAGCAAAGATAATCTCTTTGTTCTGCTCATTCTCCAACGTGAAAATATCAGCATAATGTTCCATCAAGTCATAACCATATTCCGGCTTCATCAACTCACGGCCACATGCTTCCGCATTAGCCCACTCCCCGGCTTCCATATAATATTTCATCAGAACCGTATAGGCCAATCCCTTGTCGAAACGACCGTATTCGTCTGCAGAGGCTTTTGTCGGCAATGCCGAGCTTTCGATAGCCGCTTTCAACTCTGTCTCGATAAACGACTTCATTTCGTCTTCCGAGGCACGCGGCACAATCACATCATTCAACGGGTTGTTCAACTCTTCCAAAGTTGCCAAAGGTACCGGACCATAGAAATCCCACAACAAGTAGCCCAACCAACCACGACCCAAATGGATCTCCGCTTCAAAGCGGGCTTTCACGTTTTCATCCATGGGAATATCCTTAATACGATCCTGAGTCAAGAGCATTTTACCCAAATCCTTGGCGAAATTAGTATAATTAATGGTTGAATACTGATGATTCGAATCCCAAAGATGCTGCTGCAAAGGAACCCAAGCCGTACCACCCCAACAACAAGCACCCAAATCAGTAGTCATCTCACCAATGGTCTGCACGCCAGTGGCATTGTTGAAGATGCCGCCATAAGAGTTGTTTCTAAATGTAGCATAGACATTGGCAGTCATCAATGCCATGGCATCTGCTTCCGTCTGAGGGAAAATCGTCGTATTGATATTGCTGTAATCTTCGGGTTCCAAATCCATGCAAGAAGTGAACAATCCGAAGAGGGCACTCACAGCACATGCACTTAAATATATTTTCTTCATGACAAATTCTATTTTTATAATCAATTAAAACGTAATATCTACACCCAAGCTATAGGTACGGACATTAGGATAAGCCCATTTAGCCGAGCTGTCCGTTTCGGGATCAAGGCCTCCATAGTTTGTGAACATGAAGGGATTGTTGACGTCCACATAGACGCGCAAGTTGGACAAGATATGCTTGTTGGTCTTGACCGGGATGTTGTAACCCAGCGTGATATTGCGGCAACGGATGAACCAAATTTTCTCCAAATAATAATCACCCGGGCCATATATGCTATAACTTTGCAAAAATCCCGGCAATGTACCATTGGGATTTTCTGTACTCCAAACATCCATTGCTGATGCCGGCAAATTGTAACCGCGGCGTAAATCACCAATATTATAAGAAACCCAATATTTCTTATAGTTCGAATTCATCAACTTATTGAACTCACCGTAAAAATAGATGTTGAAATCAAAATTTTTCCAACGAAGTGTATTGTTGAAACCCATCATAAAGCCGGGTTCTTGACGACCATAAATCACCTTGTCCGCATCGTCCAACTTACCGTCAGGTTTACCGGTCTTCAAAGGAATTCCGTGTTCATCTACTTGGTAGGAACCGTCTGCATTGTATACAAAGCCATCAATATCCTTAATCTTAACCTGCCCAGGCAATGCACCGTCCTGCCAAGGGACTTCTTCACCCGGTTGAATTAAACCATCGGAGAGATAGCCAGACCAATAACGCATCGGACCATCATAGCTTTCCCATGCACTCGGCACCCAGCTATCTACACGTTCCTTCCAATCATCACGGTAAAGAGAGAACGTGAAATCCGTGTTCCATGTAAAATCTTTTGTTTGGATGTTATAGGTATTGATGGTCAGTTCCACACCTTGGCTGACAGTTTCACCACTATTAGCCACAATCGAAGACACTTCATTGTAGGAAAGCAGCGGACGAGTAGTCAACAAGTCAGATACATTGCGGTGGAAGTATTCAGCCGTCATGTTGATACGGTTGTTAAGGAAACCCAAGTCCAGACCAATGTTCCACTCCTTACTAGTTTCCCACGTCAGATCAGGATTGCCCAGCTGCGTCAGGTACACACCTACCACGGAAGTCGAACCAAAGATATTGTTGTTGCCCACGCCATAGAAACTCATGGCTTTATTGCCTACATTCGAGTTACCGGTTTGACCATAACTCAAACGCAGTTTACCATTGGAGATGACATCCTTCAAATTCTGCATGAAGTTTTCTTCCGAGAAACGCCAACCCAAAGCGACCGAGGGGAAGTAACCCCAACGATTGCCTTCTGCAAAGTTGGAAGAACCATCGGCACGCAGGGAGGCCGTCAACAGATAACGGTCTTTCCACGTATAATTCAAGCGTGCAAAGAAAGAAGAAACTTTCGATACATTAGAGAAAGAACCGACTGAGGGTTTGTCAGCATTACCGGCTCCTAAGTTGTTGTACAGGAAAGAGTCCATCAAGAAATCGTTATTACCGGCATTGAAGCCTTCGCGGTGGAAGCTTTGGTAGGAGTGTCCCAACAAAGCATTGATGCTGTGGTCGCCGAAAGTCTTCGTATACGTAGCGGTCAACTCCATCAGGTAGTCGTTGGCATCACCCTGCGCTATAGTAGCTTGCCCATTCATTTTCTGTCCGTACAAGGTAGTAGTCGGCAGATAGGTCGAGCGCTTCTGCGCCAAGCGGTCTAAACCGAAGTTACCCTTGATGTGCAAGTCCTTAATAGGCTCAATATCCACATAGAAAGTCCCCAGCAATCTATCTTTCAACGTTTTATCAGTAACATCCAGCAAGGAAACGGGGTTAGGCAAAAAAGTTGCTTCTGGATTCATCGTCCAGTCACCATTCTCATCGCGGATAGGCATCAGCGGATTGAAGCGGGCCGCAGCTACCAAGATACTGGCATATTCACTGTCGCCGTCGCCCAAAGGCACGTTGTCATACTGAGTGCGGGTAGCTGTCAGGTTCAACCCCATCTTCACATACTTGCTGAGACGTTGGTCCAAATTGACGCGCAGCGAATAACGATCCATACCGTTGTTCTTTACCACACCGTCCTGCATGGTGAAGTTACCAGAAATCATATACTGCGTATTGTCCGTACCACCGTTAATAGATACGTTGTGCGTAGTCTGGAAACCCGTACGAAGTACAGCTCCCAACCAATCCGTATTGCGAACAGGATTTGCAATCTCCGCATCCGTATATTTAGGAACAAAAGGAGAAGCTGCATCTGCTTCACTGCCACCACCGAAAATACCGATATTGTTTTCATACATCCATTGTTCACGCAGGGAAGCATTGGTTAACTTCATAAATGAAGTGGCATCCAGCATCTCATACTCCCTTGCCATTGTCTGCAAGGAAGCAGTACCGGAATAATGCACCTGTGCTGCACCGGACTTACCGCGCTTGGTCGTGATGATGATCACACCGTTACCGGCACGTGAACCATAGATGGCCGTAGAACTGGCGTCTTTCAGGACTTCGATGGACTCAATATCGCTCGGATTGATAGAAGCCAATACGTTATCTTGATTACCGGAACTATAATAGCCTCCACCTACCGTACCAGGATCATTCACCGGGAAACCGTCGATGATAATCAACGGGTTATTCCCTGCAATATCAGAAGAACCCGCACCACGGATGCGGAAATTAGTTCCACCACCCGGCTGTGCACTGACCGTATTGACCTGCAGACCGGCTGCCTTACCAGCCAACACCTGACTGACAGAAGTCACCGTCCCAATAGGTTCATCGGACATCTTCACCGACGATACCGCACCCGTCAGGTCCTTCTTCTTCATCGTACCGTAACCTACGACTACGACTTCATCCAGCATCTCCGTGTCTTCCTTCAAGCGGATGGCCAGAGCCTGGCCGTCGTACTTAATGGTCTGCGACGTATAGCCGATGTAGGACACCTCGATTTCGTCGCCCTCGCTCATGTCCAGCGAGAAATTACCGTCCATGTCCGTGATAGTACCCTTGTCCGTACCAATCAGACGGATAGATGCACCGATAACCGCTTCACCGGTCTCGTCCTTGACTGTGCCTGTCACCTTCTTGGCAGGCTTTTGCGCCTTCTTGGCGCCTTTCCTGATTACAATGTTTTTACCTTGGATCTCATAACTCACTCCCTGTCCCTTCAGGATTTGCTCGATGGCCTCCTGCAATTGCTTGGCATCGATGGTGACCGTCTTGTCCAAATCCAGGTCACCGCCCACATAGACAAAGGAATAACCGCTTTTCTTCTGGAGTTCCTCGATGGCTTGTTCCACCGTTACTCCGTTCATTTTCATGGATATGCTTTGAGCATAACCGCTAAAATTAAGGCATAGCAAAGCCCCGGCCACTAAAATGGCCTTTTTCCCATAATTCATAAAATAAGAAATTTAAGATTAAACTTTCAGTAAGGAAAGTGTCTTTTCGGGAAGGTTTGGCTATCTTTGCCAACGCATTTCCGATAAGACGTCTGCGAACGTGACGAGAGTGCATACAGAGTCGGGAGAACTGGTCCTTCTTCCGATTTTTTCATGCCTTCACCGCAGTTCGTCTTCATGTGCTTAGATTCACTCGATGTATCATGGTCTTTCTTGGTTTTTAGTTAAACATTTAATATATAATCACAGTATTTTCTTCCACTTTACATTCAATTTTTCCAGTACTTTGCAGGATGGTCAGGATGTCTTTCAACCCTTGCCTGTTGCGGTCAAAACTTCCGTACAAGCGCAAATCGCCCACCTCCGAGTCTTCCTCCACCACGATGGAAAAGCCATAAGCGCGTGCCAATATCCGCACCACTTCTTTCAACGGCATGCCGTCAAACTCCAATTTGCCATCCATCCACTTCAGGTAACTCTCCGTTGCCAGTTGCTCCCGCTTCATCCGTCCCTCACGCTTGCTCATCACCATCCGCTCTGCGGGTTTCAACTGCAAGGAAGGTTCTTCATGAAGGCGATTGAACAACTGCACCCGGCCTTCGCGCAAAGACACCACCACTTCGTCTTCCTGGGAATAGTCCCTGAAATTGAATTTCGTGCCCAGCACCGTCAGCGAGATATTCTTGCTGCTCACCCGGAAGGGCTTTTCCTCTTGGTGGGTCACTTCAAAGTAGCCCTCGCCCTCCAACTCCACTTCACGGTTCTCCACACCGAAATCCTGGCCATATACCATACGTGACCCGGCGTTGAGCACCACCAGTGTGCCGTCCGGCAAGCGCATCCGTGTTTGCGACCCCTCGGGAGCCTCCACCTCAATCTGCGCCAGCGTGTCCTGCAGGTCCTGTCCGCCCTGCCGATAAGCGAAATGAGCCACCAGACAGAGCACGGCCACTGCAGCCGCATAACGCAAGACTGTCCGCCACCGCCGTCCTGTCCCCACACGGGCAGTCCGTTTCCCGGCAGCTTCCACCTTCCGACGAAACGCTTCGAAGGCTTTGTCCGCGTCATACTTTTCCAGTTCTTCCTCGCTGATGGCAGAAAACCAGATTTCCTCGCAACGCATGAAATAACGGCGGTTCTCGTCCGATTCGTTGACCCAATCTTCCAGTTCGGCCTTTCGGGCCGGTTCCAAATTCCCGGAAAGGTATTCGGCAATCAACTCATTCCTGTCATGACGCTCATTCGTTTCCATCTTCGAAGTATTTCTAATAAGGTAGACGATAAAATCCTATTTGAGGGTAGTAAAAAAAGGCAGTTTTTCATGTTAAATCTCAAAAAAGACAAAAAGGAGGAACAGATACTTCCCCAGGCTGTCGTGCAGACGGGTCAATGCATTCTTCATGTGATACTTGACCGTATTGACGGAAATGTCGAGTTCTGCTGCGATTTCCTCGTATTTTTTCCCTTCGAAACGGCTTTTGCAGAACACACGCCGGCAGTCTTCGGGCAAAGCCGCGATAGCCCGCCGCACCGTCTGCTCCAGTTCCTGTGCCAACAGACGGCCCAAGGGATAATCGTCCGAACGGACGTAACGTTCGGCAAAGGGCTGTTCCCCTTCCTCCCCACCCTCGAAGGCCGAAAAAGTGACCTCGGTCCGTTCACGGCGGGACGAGAGATAGTCCAGACAATGATTGCGGACCGCCTGTACCAGATAACTGCGCAGGGACACCCGTATCTCCAGCGACTCGCGAATCTCCCACAAATGGAAAATAACGTCGCTCACCAGCGTTTCCGCCGTGAAGTCATCCCCCACCCACTCGCGAGCCAGATGGCACAGCACGGCGTAGTGCTTCTCATAGAGAAGCCGATAGGCACTTTCCTTGCCTTCCTTCAGCTGGCGTATCAAGAGTTGCTCTTCAATCATGTTACAAAGGCGGTATGCTACTAAAGTTCTGCAAAGATAGTGGTTACAAATCGATTTCCACGCATGAAGGCGAATAAAAAGCTATTCACGGGCTCCGGTATGGAGCACAGATGGCACAGACTGTTAGGAACAGGCACAGATTTATAAGCAGGATGAACAACTGGGACAATTAAAAAAATCCGAACGGCTCTTCTTAAACAAATCGTTACAATTTTCATTTCTGTAAACATTATTCGCGACGTACACCATTGGAATACAGTGATTTATAAATTTCGAACCGCCTTCAAAAAAACACTGAAGAAAAACTGCCAAAACACTTCAGTGTTTCTCGAGTAATTGCGAAGTGTTACTCAAGTAATTGTTCAGTGTTTTTTCGGAAACGGTGAAGCGCCCTGTCTGACAATCAGAATTCTATACAAATACGACTTGCGACCCTATCACCGGACACAAGAAACAAGGACTTGAAGTGCCTCAAATGACAGTACCTTGCCCATCCGGACATTTTTCACACAACCCGCTAGGAGGCTTTCCCGGAAATCCTGTATCTTTGCACAGATAAAAACCGTACCTAAAAAAGATTCACGATGGACATACTCTTGATTATCCTGGGCGCGCTCTGCCTGTTGGGCGGACTGGCAGGCTGCATCTTGCCCATGCTACCCGGTCCGCCACTGGCCTATGCCGGCCTGTTGCTGCTGCACTTCACGGAACAGGTACAGTTCAGCACCACCCAACTGCTGGTGTGGCTGGGCATTGTCATTGTCATTCAAGTATTGGATTATTTCGTTCCTCTGTTGGGCGCCAAGTATAGCGGCAGTACCCGCTGGGGCACACGCGGTTGCCTGGTTGGCACGATAGTAGGTTTATTCTTCATGCCGTGGGGCATCATTCTGGGACCGTTTCTCGGCGCTGTCATAGGCGAGCTGCTGGGCGGACGCCAGACAGGCGAGGCACTGAAGTCCGGACTGGGGGCCGTAATCGGCTTTCTGCTGGGCACGGTGCTGAAATGTGCGGTGTGCGGCTACTTCATCTGGCAGTTCGTAGCGGCCTTATAAGAAAAACGGATTCTTTAGACGCAGAAGACGCGGATAACGCAGATGGATCATTGGAATGACTGATGTCAGAACAAATGAACTGAAATCTGCGCTATCCGCGTCTTCTGCGTCTAAAGAATTACTCCACCCGAAGCGTACTTCCTGCCGAGTGAGAGGAATACTCAGGCGCATAGGCGCATTGCAGCGTGGCAATGCCGCCCTCGTACGTACCGCCGCGGGCCACGCGCTGGCGATGCTCCAAGACATAGACGCCCTTGCCCAGCGCATCGAAGAAGAAGCTGGTGGCGGCATCGCCCACCTCCTCATAGTAGCCTCCTGCGGCACCGTAACGATAGCCCGACAAGGCATTGACCGGCTCCAAGCAGGCAGCGCGCTGGTCCTTCAGCTGCACGAAGTCCATGGCACGGTCCAGGCTGAGGGTGATGCGCGAAACAAGGATGTCGCCTACCTGTAGGCGTGTATCTCCGGCCAACGGCTCTAACGTCTTTTTCCCGTCAGCCGCAATGCGCTCCACGTAGAGCTGCTTGTCCACGGAAAGTTCGCCCCCGTGTTGTTTCAAATCGGACATGGGCGAGAGGTATTGGGCGTAGACGGCTCCCCAGGCGGCACCTTGGTCGCGCTTCTCGACGGTGACAGACCGGGCATGGACAACGGGACTGGCATCGGTATAGGTCTTGCGCACATAGCTCAGGCCGGGCACGGACGAAGCATCCGTCAGGGTCTCGACGGTTTCCTGTCCCAAGGAGATGCGAACGTCGCCCCGATCGGCCAGCCAGTCACGACCACCCGCCAACAGGGCATAAACGGCATCGGCGGCGGAGACGGGCGTGTCCCACGTGGTGGTCTTCTTCTGCTGCAACAGCCAGAGTTTCATTTCTTCCAGCAAGGCATCATTGCCTCCAGCCAAGCGCAGGGCCTCCATGGCGGAAACATGCGTGGGGATGGGCATCATGCCCCAACGGTAGGGCGCGTCGAGGAAGGCGAAATGGGCACCCAACTCGTCCTCCTGAATCAGATGCTCGCGCAAGGAGGCGGCAAAGTCGGCGGCCGGACCGGCCTTGCCCGCTTTTTGGAGGATGACCAATGCCTGCGACTTGCGGGTGATGCTTTCGCCCGTCAATTCGTTCTGTACCTTGGGGAAGTAATAGTTATAGGCTTCGCGGTTGCTCACAGGCACTTTCTCGCCAGACAACGCCAAGAGGTAGAGGTAATCCAGCGTAAAGTCGGAGAGTCGCTTCACTTCCACGCAGGGCTTCTGGCGCAACCAAGCCTGGTAGTCTTTCTTCACCTCGCGGTGCAGGTAGTCGAAGGCACGGTCGCGCATCTCGACAGCTTCTGCCCCCAGCGACTCACCCGTCAGCAGGGGCAGGCGCACCAGCAGCGAAAGGATGTAATCCGTGACGTAGCGGCTACCCGGCATGCCGGGATACCAGCTCCACGCGCCGTCACCGTCCTGCATCTCGCGGAGCTTGTTCAGGGCAGAAGACAGGCGGAGGGACATCGTGTTGACATCGAACAGGGTAGCCAGACGGGCCATCTGTTCGCTCTCATCCTGCGCCTCGGTCAGCCAAGGCGTCTCTTCCAGCAAGATGTTCTTCAAGTCCGGGTTCTGCTCCAGGCGGCTCAGCAGGGTTTCCTTCGTGCCGCCCTGTGCCTTCCATGCCTCCAGCATCGTGCGGATGCGCGGATTGGACGCGGCAATATAGGCGGCCAGGCTGTTGGCGTACCACGTCACGGCACGCGAGATGGCATCTTCGGCCACCGGCTCGCCCAAAGCGGGCAGGGCCTGCACGGCCAGCCAGGCGGGATTGCCAGTGAACTCAACGGTCAACCGGCGGTCTGCGGCCGTCTCGCTCTGACGATTGAAGAGACTGTCCAGGGAGAAGGTACGCGTCTCCCCGCCACGGATAGGCATGGCCAAAGTCTCGGTGACAAAAATCTTGTCGCTCAATACGGGCAGTACATGTTGCTCGCCGTCACTGAAGTCTCCTCCGTCTGCCACGATGCGCACACCCAGCAGGTCGTAGCGGTCCGTCACGTCGAAGGCAAACTCCACAGCTGCCGTGCGTCCGGCCTCTACACTGAAGCGTTCCTTCTTCTTCGCAATGACTTTATCCGTCAGCGGGTCGAAGAGGGTCAGGGTGGCCGTGCCCTTCATCTTCGCCTGGGTCAGGTTGTCAATCTTTGCGGCTATGCGGGTCTCGTCTCCTACCCGCACGAAGCGTGGCAGGTTGGGCGTCAGCATGAATTCCTTGCTGGTGGTGGCTGTGGCCTCCAGGAGTCCGGTCAGCATGTCCCGGGTGTGGGAGTAGCCACGGAAGTTCCAGCGGGTCAGGCTCTCCGGCGCAGTGAAGGAGAATACCAGTTCACCCTGCTCGTTTGTCCGCAGTTGCGGGTAGAAGAAGGCGGTCTCGGCGAAGTTGGTGCGCAGGCCTTGCAACGGTTCCAGGGTCTCGGACGGAGCTGCGGGCGCTGCTCCGGCTTCGGTCACTACCGATTCTTCCAGCTTGGCCAACGGAGTGACATCCATCAGCACCTCTTCCCGGGCCACGGCACCCGTCAGGGCAGCTTGCTTGGTACTGGCAAAAACCCGGTTGCTGGTGCTGAGATCGGCTATGGACATCGTGACAAAATCTCCGCCCATTGCCTGCGGATAGCATCGGTAGAAGTGATCGTACATCCACTGCGGCACCTTCCAATGCTTCGACTGAAAGTAAGGCGAGGAAACGGCCATACCTCCCGAAGCGACGCGCCAATTATAATAAGGTATATAGGAATTGAAATAGACAGCCAAGCCCTGATGCCGCCGGAAGAGTTGGTCCAACGAAGCATCATACATCGTAGCCAGGACCTCGGCTGCAGCAGGCAGACCTTGCGGAGTCTTCACCACCAGCTTCCATTCCTCTTGCTGACCGGGGCGCAAATGGTCGCGGAAAACCTCCCACTTCATGTCGAGTTGGCGGGAAGGTTCGCGCTTCTTCAACTCCACACGTTGGTTATAGAACTGCCCGTCCTTTACTACACTGAAGGAAACAGTGATGCCCTTCCCGTAAGCTTCCTGGTAGGGATACTCCAGGCGGACGAGGGAGTCGTTCAGCTGCAGGACGCTATGCTCGATGCGTCCTTCCTTATTATATATATCCACCAAGACATAGGCATCGCGGAAAGAGGTGCCGTAGTAGAACACGGCGGGATGCGCGGCATCGAACCCGGTATTCTCCTCGTAAATGAACTGCTCCCTGAAGGCGGGCAGACGGCGGTCGTGCTTGGAGAAGAGCATAAGGTCGAAGGTATTCAAGTTCTCCTCCTGCCCTTCGTGTCCTTGGACGGTTTGTTCCAGCCGATAGGTTCCCGAAGGCAAGGACTTCCAGGCATCCAACGTCATCCGTTCGCCCGAAGCGAAGGAACCTTGCAAAGCCGGTTGCTTGGACGGCTTTCCCCCTTGAACAGGATAGAGACGATACGTGCCCGGCACTTCCAGCAACTGCCCGTCGGCATTCGTCACACGGAAGGTGGCGGCCAGCGAATCCTCTTTGCACAAGAGGGTGGACAAATCCGGAGTGAAATAGTACGCTCGTTTGGAAGCAGAGAAAGTACGGGTCTCGCTCTGCGTCTCGCCGTTGCTGCCCGTCACGGAAGCGGCAAGGGTGAAATAGGCCACCGGACTGAAGTTATTCTCTTTTCCCTCCGGCAAGAGTGCCACGGGAATAAAAAAACGTCCCTCGGCATCCAGGCGCACGGTGTCGGCCACCAGCGGACGGGTCTCCCCGCGCCAGATGCCGTAACCCCGCGTCAAGGTATAAGCCAAGGGTACTTCCTGAATGGCCGCACCGTTGTAGGCCGTGACCTGTCCGGTCAGCGTCACGGTGTCGCCCAAGGCGTAGGCCGTCTTTACGGGGTCGAAAGTGATTTCAAACGTCGGACGTTTGTACTCCTCCACCCGTACCGTGGTAGTGGCCAAGTTGCCCGCCTTGATGACGAAATCGCCGTTCAGGCAACTGGTGGGCAGGATGAACTCAGCGGCAAAAGAACCAAAATCGTTGGTGCGCACCTCTTGCTTGGAAACTTCCTTGCGGTTGACGTCCAGCAAGGAAAGCGTATAGGTCCGGTTCTCCAGCACACGGGCGGTCTCCTCGTCCTGCTCATAAGCAATGCCTTTGACGTAGACGGTCTGGCCGGGACGGTAAAGCGAGCGGTCGGTCAGCAAGGCCAGGTTCGCCTGTGGTTGGGCATTGCCCTGGCTATAAGAGGTATAACCGATGTTCTGTAGGCCCAGAAAGGCATCCTCCCCCTTCGTGACCAGATAGGTTCGGATGCTCTTGTCCCAAGCCAGGGTGGCACGTCCGTCAGCCCCGGTAACCACCTCCGTCACCCGCTTGTCGGACTTTATATCGCCATAAGAAGAATAGAAAGTATACGTCGCGCCTGGCACAGGATGTCCTGTCTTCGAGTCGAGCGATAGCACCTCCATCCGGTTGCCCGGCAAGGATAGCGTCAGTGGCAACAGGCGGGAAACGGCTACCTCGTGGCGGTCAGCCCCATCGACGGATTTACCGTCGGGCACCACCTCTACCACGTAGATGCCCAATTCTTCAGGCATTGGGAGTTGATAGACGGTATCTGCCTGCGTATAGGGCAGGTCCTCGGCCGCAATGCCGGACAACGGGTTCGGTTTCAAGTCGAAATGGCGGGAAGCCATCCGGCTGGCGTGTTTGCGCAGGTAGTCCCGGCTCAGTATGCCTTTGTCGGGGCGGTCGTAACTGTTCTTCAGGTCCGTCCGGTAAAGGTTCAAGGTGAAGCCGGCAAGGTTTTGGAAAGACACGTTCAAGGCGAGGGAATCACCGGGATAGCTCACCGCCCGGGTGCGGACGGTCAGGCGGGGTTGCAAGATGCTTTCCCGCAGGTTACGCACCCCGTTGATGCGCTCATAGTTGGCGTAGCGTTCAAGGGCCTCCTCACAAACCCGGAGGGCACGGGCCGGTTGCTTTTGCCGGATGCCCGCATAGAGATATCGTGCCTTGACCAGATAGACCTCCGCACAAACGGGACGCTGGCCGTGGCGGGCTATCAGGTCGTCCAACGCAGCGACATAAGCCGTATCCTCTTCTTCATCAATGGGGGAAAAGGATTTGAAGAACTTCAGATGGTCCAGCGTGGCCAGCACCAGGGCGTCTTCCCGCTCCGGACGCTGTTTATAGGCTTCCATCAGAGCGACACGAATATCTTCTATCCGTTTCAGCATCAGTGAGTCCGCATCGAAGCGGCGCATCGTATTATAGGCATCCACGGCGCGGCTGGCCAACAGATGGTAAAGGTCGTGCCCGTAGAAACGGCTACCCGTCTCCAATTCCACAAAAGGCACGTACTCCTCGCCCGACGTATCCAGCAGCAGGGCCGAATCGCGCAAAGCCTCCGTGCAGCAGGCATCCACCCGACGCACGAATTGGGCGGACGTCCACAGGCGGATGTCCGAAGAGAGGTCGTCGCCCTCCACCTCGGTGCGGTTGCGCAAGGCGGTGTAATTTCGTGATGCGAAGTTGGCATACTCCTCGGCCAGCAAAGAGTGGAGGATGGCGCGGTTCACGGCATCCGGCTCCGTCCGTGCCCATTGTTCCAACTGGGGCAGGCGGGTGTAAAGGCTGTCCGGTGTCAGTTCTTCCTGATAGGCCGAACGGCATACGTATGCTTTCAGCATCTGCGGGGCGTTGCGTTCCTGCAAGCCCTTCCGATAAATCTGGTCTGCCACCTTGACGATGGTTTGCGGCAAACTTTTTTTTTCCGCCTGCGCTATCTGTTTCCACAACTGGTCATAGCTCTGAGCGTGCAAGACAAAGCCCGCCCCACACATCCATAGCAGCACGAGGCTGCACAAACATCTGATTGCCTTCATAATTATTAGTTTATAAGTTCGTATTTTCATAGTTTTGGAGCCGGTGAACTTAGAAGTCGTCAAGTTAGTGAGTTATTGAGCAGGTACATGGCCCCTAAACCCATCAACTTTAAAATCCCCAAACTCCCAAACTGTCAACGTATGGCCGGACACCTCAACGAAGTATATCTCCGAGTACGGACGAAGATATCTCCGAATAAGGACGAAGATATCTCCGAGTAGGGACGGAGATATCTGCGCATACGGACGGAGATATCTCCGTATCCGTGCTCCGGCATCCCTATAGGAAAACAAAGTAACGAAATAAAAGACTAACAAATGTTCTTTCCGGCTTAAAAAATCTTGCTGCCCCTCCGGCATAGTAAAAAAGGACACCCCGGAATATCCCGAAGTGCCCTTTTCATCTGCTTTACTTAGTAAATAGGTGCTTTATCTTATTTGTTAGCATGAGTAACTGTAATATCTCATGGACTCCATCCAATTTCTTTTCATTGCGTTGAAAAAGCGTTTCAACGGAGAGGCATTCATTTTCTTTTTCATACTTGTACTCTTTCGATGTTTAATCACTTTTGTTATCCTGAAAGTCTCTGCCGGTCGGCCAGCCCTTATGGGCTTCTTCGCTTACCGAAGCAGGCCACGGGCCTTCTCTTCGTTTTCTCCGATGCTTATCAAGGCCTCCTCCAGCAATCTCATGAATTTGCGCTTCATCTGTTTCATTGTTGTTATCCTCCTTTTTACAATCTTGTTATCCTTAATTTGTTTCGTCTTTGACACTGCAAAGGTAGGACCTTTCACGACGTGCGCAAGGGGAAAAGGATAGAAAAACATGTTATACAACATATTTCTTGACCCATATCAAAAATTTCCCCAACCATCGGACAATTCTGTCAGCCACCGACGGACAAGATTGTCAGCAGGGGAAAGGAAAACGACACAAAATGGCAGAAAAAAAGCAGGAAATCCGCGGATTCCCTGCCTTTCTGCCGTCTGTCGGCATCCAAACAGTGCTTTATTTCTCAGGCGTCTGCTCCAGTGTGGCCACCAGGAACTCGTAGAACTTAGGCACCGAAGGAATATAGGCACGCTCGTCAGGCGAATGGGGCGAGCGCAACGTAGGACCGAAGGAAACCATGTCCAGCCCGGCATACGTGGCGCCGATGATGCCGCACTCCAGCCCGGCATGGATGACCTTCACCGCCGGCTCCGTGCCAAACTGCTGCTTGTAGGAAACCTTCATGGCGTGCAGGATGGGCGAATCCACATTGGGCTGCCAACCGGAATAGCTGCCGCTGAACTCCACTTTCATCCCCGCCATGGAGAAGCAGGCTCCCAGGCTGTCGGCCAAGAAATCCTTCATTGAGTCTGACGAGCTGCGGGCCAGGATGCGGAAGTCGGCCTTACCGCCGCCGATGGTGACAATGGCCAAGTTGGACGAGGTTTCCACCGTGTCGGGCACCGTGGGTATCATGCGCGTCACACCGTTCTGGCAGGCCATCAAAGCGTCTATCAGATTGTCTTGAATCTCTTCGGGCACCACGGTGGCAGGCACGGGCACTTCCTCCAGATAAAGCTGTATGCCGCTCTCAATGGACGTGTATTCATTGACAAGGACTTCCCTGTAATCGTCCACATAGGCCTCCAGAGCCTCCATGTCGTCCGGATAGAAGAGCAGGACGGCATGTGCCTCGCGGGGAATGGCGTTGCGCATATTGCCTCCCTCGAAACCTGCCAGGCTGCAGTCGAATTCCACCAGGAGGTCGTGCACCACACGAGCCAGCAGCTTGTTGGCATTGGCGCGTCCCTCGTTGATTTCCAGGCCGGAGTGACCACCACGCAGTCCCTTCAGCGTAATCTTGCGGGCCACCATGCCATCCAAGGGTTTTTCTTCCTGATATTCCATCGTGGCGGTGATGTCTATGCCGCCCGCACAACCGATGTACAGCTCGCCTTCTTCCTCCGAATCGAGGTTCAGCAGGATTTCTCCCTTCAAGATGCCGGGCTTCAGGCCGAAAGCGCCATACATGCCGGTTTCCTCGTCCTTGGTAATCAAGGCTTCCAATGGACCGTGCTTCAGGTCCTTGGCCTCCAGGACAGCCATGATGGCAGCCACACCCAAGCCGTTGTCGGCACCCAGCGTCGTACCCCGGGCCTTTACCCAATCACCATCGATGAAGGTTTCGATAGGGTCCCGGGTGAAATCGTGCACGGTATCATTGTTCTTCTGCGGCACCATGTCCATGTGGGCCTGCAGGATAACGCCCTTCCGGTTCTCCATACCCGGTGTGGCCGGCTTGCGGATGATGACGTTGCCTGCCTCGTCCACAAATGATTCCAAGCCCAGACCTTTGCCGAAGTTGACCAGAAACTCAGTGACCTGCTCGACATGACCTGACGGACGCGGAATGCGAGTCAGGGAATAAAAATGCTTCCACACATTCTGTGGAGCCAGTTGTAAGATTGTACTCATAACGTTAGTGTAGTAAGAATGAAAGTTTGTTTTCGCAAATATACTTGTTTCTTTGCTTTCCTCCCAACAATACCCCGTTTTTTCACCGCCGGAAGGCATTTTATGCCTTGAAACCGATACGTGGACGGGCTTTCCTTACAGTGCCCGCCAAAGATGCCTGCCGATGGACAGCCTCTTCTACATCAGCCCGTTCAACAGTGCGGTACAACTCCACGCTGTTCGCCCGGTCACTCTCCATGACCCGGCGGGCCATGGCCGGCAAGACGCCCGAGACGATGAACTGATTCATCCAACGGGCATTGGCAAAGTAACGGTCCTTGGACTTCAGTGTGTCCGCTATCGTGTCGCGCAACAGGGCCTCCGCATCGGGAGTCAGAAGATAGTCCTCCCGCTCAAGCAGACGGAAGGCGATCTGCATCAGCTCGTCGGCATTGTAGTCGGCAAAGTGATAATGATAGGGGAAGCGGCTCCGCAGGCCCGGATTGCTCTGCAACAAGCGCTCCATCTCCTCCTCGTAACCGGCCAGCACAATCAGCATGTCCGGACGAGGCTCCGTCAACACGGACAGCAGCCCTTCCACCACCCGATGGCCGTAATCGCGCCGGTCATCGGCATCGGTACACAGGCTGTAGGCCTCGTCGATGAAAAGCACATTGCCACGTGCACGCTGGATAAGGGCATTCAGTTTCTCTTCCGTCTGCCCGATGTACTCCCCGACCAGTTCCCGGCGCTCCGTCGATATGACCTCGCCCTTGGAGAGCAACCCCAAAGCATGGTATATCTTGCCCAACAGGCGGGCAACCGTAGTCTTGCCCGTACCGGGATTGCCGGTGAAGATGACGTGACGTGCCGCATCGTCCCCCACAGCCAACCCCAGCCGACGGCGCTGTTCATTGAAGCGCATCCGGTAGAAGTCCGTAGTCAACGCTTCCTTCAAGGATTGAAGCCCTACCATTTCATTCAGTTCTTTCATACTTTCCGCAAATGCAACGGCATTCGCCCGTCCCTCACCGGAGGCAACAGATTCTGATGCCTGCAACCAGGCATCCAACGAAATGTCTTCCGCTTTCACCTGAATCATCTCGGCCCTCGAAGGCTTATGCGCCGGCACATAGCCACCCCGTATGCGCCGTTTCATCCGTCCGACAATGCCTCTCATCACGAAGCTCAGGATTTCCTCGCGGGACCAAAGGCTCACTGCTCCATAGTGTGCCTCCACCTGGCGGACCAATTCATTCTCGGCCTCGGCATCCAACCGAAAAGCCGTCTTACCCAATTCATACTGAAACCAATGGACCACCTCGGTCAAGGAAGGATGGTCCACCCGGAAACGGAACTCCGGACGGACGACCTGCTCCAAAGCCGGCGAACAGGCAAAGAGACACTGCATCTCCTCCTCGGTGCCGCACAGAATCAGCGACCAGAAAAAGAAGGAATCGGCCACAGCTTGCTCCAAAGCCCCCAGCAACTCCAACCCCTTGCCGGAACAAAGCACACCTATATTATATAGGATAATAACTTGCCCGGTGCGTTCATCCAATAACTCTTCGGGCGAATCACACTCCAACCATTCGGCGCAATCCTGCATCTTGGAGCCTGTAGTACCAAAGTCCAGCAACTTGGGCAGGCAATAAGCCAACCGCTTGGCATGGAAAGCCGTCCCGGACGTGACTGCCATATAGATATTCTCCTGCAATTCCGCCAAGCACTGTTCCTGACAGAAAGAATTGTAGTCGCTAACGCACATCAGTTCCGCCAGCCGAGGCCTCAAACGGGCCATCCCTGTAAACTCGTGCATCCGTTGCCACGTATCATTCTCTGCCAGGTCCTTGGCCAAACGGTATTCCATATCCGCCTTGGAAAGAGGCCTGCAAAGTGCCTCCGTGACAGGCTCTCCGCAGTATGTAAAGGTGACGGAGGCGAAAGGCTCGCGGTTGTGCTGCAAGATGACGGTATAACAACCCGCCATCCAAATCATGTCCGAACGGAAACGGAAATTCATCGTCCGCTCCCCTCGTCTGCGGGCAGTGACTAAACGTTCATCCTGCGCCTGCAACTTCCAATCCTCGGTATAACACCAGGCAGACAACTCACACTCCGCAGGCAACGGAGCGGAAAACCGAACCGACAGACAGAGTATGCCCGAAGAGCAAGGTCCTGCCAGCAATTCCTCCTCCGGACGCCTCACGTCCGCAGAAGCTGCCTCAGGATGCGTCAACGCCCCACCCGCCTCCATCACCGCAAAAGGCAAACAGGCATAGCGCCCCACCCGCTGAAGCACCGCCTCCTCACCATCGGCCGCCAAGCCGTCCGTCAGCAGGAAATAGCGGCCAGGGGTAAGTACTTCCTTCAAAGGCGGGAAGTCATTTCGCGCACAAAAGCCTGTAAGTTGGCTTTCCTCGTGTGCCGACAACGGATGCGGCTCGCCTTCGCGGTAGATATAGAAAGCCACCGGGCAAAGTTCATCTTCACTACCGCAATCCGTAGTTTCCATATAGACCGCGAAGTGATTCTTATTCCCATCATCTGATTTATCCACGAAGAAACGCGCCGCTTCTCCTTTCTCCGGGGAAAAGTTCTGCTTTCCCCACAACAGGCTCAGCCCGGAAAAACGGACAGTCTGCACACATGGTTTATGGTCGGGCACCTCATAGGTGCATCCCTTGTAAGCGAAAGTCTCAGCAGAGGTACCCTTACTTGCTTCCTCCTTCAGGAGTCCTGCAAATAAGCCCTCAAGTTCTTCGGATTCTGTATTTTGATTTGTAAGATTGTTCTTCATCATAGCCTCATAAGTTTTTAAGTGAATAAAAAATGCACCCCGAAAAAGAGTGCAACCTAAACTGATGCGCGATGTGCGCACCACGGCAGAAAAAGATGCCGTACTTTTCCGGCCCCATCATCCAAGACTGTACAATAAGCCCTTGAATCGCCGGAGGGTGTCCAATATTCCAAAGAACACGACTTGCAACAGAATCTTACGCTACGCAGAGGTTACTCTACCTCCCCGTACCGGACGTTGCAAACGGTTTCTTTGAAATTTGAACAAAGCTATGATTCATATTCTATATAATAAAAGCGCCGCCTTTCATAGGACAGACGGCGCAAAGATAAATAACCTTCTCGACATGGACAAGCCTCAGAAGAAGAAAAAACGCATGAACAGTACACAAGTCTACCGTTTTCTTCTGCCCGCTTGACGCAACAACTCACGATGAAAGCGCATTTCGGCTTGTTGCACCAGATAGATTTTCTTGCTGGACAATATTTTCTTGAACTTTCCATAATAACTTTTCTCCAGACGGTCGGCTGCGATGCGCGCGTCGTAGACACTTTCCATAATCTCGTCATACCGCGCCTCCGTCACGCCTTCCTTTTTCCCCTCACGCATCAACTTCCACGCCTCGTCGTTCAACTGGTGCTTACGATCCTGCAACTCAAAGTAAAGAGGGAAAAAATCCTCCGCTTCTGCTGCCGTCAAGCCGGCTTTTTCCGTAATATAAGCCTGCTGACGGGCCCGGAACTCCTCTTTAGACAAACGTTGGTCACATCCGCCCGTGGCCCACACCAACGGAGCGAACGCCAATACCACAATCCATATCAATGCTCTTTTCATCATTTCTCATTAATTATTTTCATCCACTTCTTCTGTCAGATAGACATACAAAGAATAATCGTCCAACATCGAATTTTCCATCGCCATATTGATGTATTCCATCTCCGCCTCCAACTCATCTTCCTGATCCGTATTGCCGGCCGGCATATAATGCGTCGAAGCGACCCGAATCAACAACATGGCACCTACAAACATGGCGGCCATATACAGCAACGGACGTATCTTCTCCCATGTAGTTGGCTTACGTACGACCTCCACTTTCTCTTTCTCCGGAAGACGCTTCATCAAATCCGAAGCGAAATTCTCGAAGTAACCATCCGGAACCCGGAAAGGATTTTCCGTTCCAATTCTTTTCTCCAAATTATCTTCCGTCATAGGCTTTTCCTCCTTTCTCTGTTGGTTAGACTCTATTTGATGGCAAAGGTTTAAAACTCGTCCGCCAAAAATTTCTCTATTTTCTTCACGGCATGGTGATAGGAAGCCTTCAAGGCACCTACTGTCGTTCCAAAGATTTCGGACATCTCCTCGTATTTCATATCCTGATAATACTTCAGGTTGAACACCATCCTCTGCTTTTCAGGCAATGTGAGCAAAGCCTTCTGCAAAAGCAGTTGTGCCCTATCCCCCGAAAAATACGCATCTCCCTCTAATTTCTGAATGACATCGGCCTCGGAATCATCCAATGAAACCGTGGCGGTGGCCCGCTGTTTGCTCAAAAAGGTCAAGCATTCATTCAAGGCAATACGATAGAGCCACGTGGAAAGTTTAGCCTCCCCTCGGAAATAATCAATGCTGGTCCATGCCTTGATGAAAGTATTCTGAAGCAAGTCATTGGCATCTTCGTGCGAAAGCACCATCCGACGGATTTGCCAGTATAATTGCTCGCTGTACTGCGCCACAATCATCTCAAATCCTTTCCGCTGCGTACTTTCATCCTTCAAAAGTGCCAAAACCTCGCGCTCGTCATAAGAAGAATTCATATCCAATATCTTGATTCACTTGCTGTCCGGGCAAAGGTAAATCATTCCGCCCGATAAATCAAACTTCACAGAAAGAAATCACCAGAAATAAATTAAACGGACACACAAAGCATCTCTTTGGCCAATAAAGTTTCCGAAAAGACTTTCGTAGCTTCATCCAACAGGACATTTTCGTCCTCATAGCGGGCTGAGAAATGCCCTATCAACAATTTTTTCACACCGGCCGAGCAGGCCAGTTCCGCCGCTTGAGCAGCAGTAGTATGAAACGTTTCCTTGGCCCGGGCCAGATTATCCATGGCAAACGTCGCCTCATGAAACAACAAATCCACTCCGGTCAGCTGTTCTGCCAACGACGGCAAGTAAACAGTGTCCGAACAATAGGCAAAACGCCGGGGAGCTTCTGCCGGACGAGTCAGTACACTGTTAGGAATTACCTGTCCCTCCGGAGTCACAAAATCCGCTCCGTTCTTGATGCGGTTCATCTCGTACAAGGGCACTCCATAAAAATCCACCATTTCCCGGACAATATGGTTAGGCCGCGGCTTTTCGGCAAACAGGAATCCGCAACAAGGAATGCGATGCTGCAAAGGTATTGTTGTTACACTCAACGAGCGATCTTCATAAATCAGTGCCGGCTCTTTCGGGCCAAATTCATGAAACAATACCCTGTACGTCATCTGTTTGTTAAAGAAAACCAACGTAGGTTGCAACAATTGTTCCAATCCGCAAGGCGAATAGATATGTAAATCAGCTGTGCGCCCCAGCAAATTGAGCGTGGAAATCAATCCCCATAACCCAAAACAATGATCACCATGCAGGTGGGAAATAAAGATGTGGTTCAGCCGCGAAAACTTCAGGCGGGCTTTTCTGAATTGCAGTTGGGCACCTTCCCCACAATCAATCATGAAAAGTTTATCCCGCACATTGAGCACTTGTGAAGTTGAAAAATGCCGCGTGGTGGGCAATGCCGAACCGCATCCGAGAATATGTAACTCAAATTTCTCCATAACCACGCAAAGGAACACAATTTGCAGAAATTATCCAAATCCCGAATTGGATTTATCCTAAAATCGAGTAGGAGGAAAACGAAGTAGTTTTCTTCCTACTTTCGTTTTCCGACCTCTCACACCACCACGCATGCGATTCCGCACGTGGCGGTTCTTTATTTGGGATACCATTTGAGATACTCGTCATAGAGTGTTGGATATCCGGCAACCTTTAATCGTTCGTTAGTCATAGAACTGTGTGTTACCCAGCTGTCAGCAATACGCCAGTAACCCAGACGAGTGTACCCCCATTCATGGGCTTTCCTTTTAGGGATTCCACAGCGAATCAGGTTTGATATTCTC
>DWZE01000058.1 GCA_019118325.1 Candidatus Bacteroides intestinavium | reverse complement strand
TGATCTGGGGCGGCGACTACGACGAGAACTCTTCGTCCATTGCCGATGCGCAGAACGTCCGCGGGTTCCACACGCTGGAGTTCCTGCTCTTCAAGGACGGCCAGGCCCGCACGGTGCCCGCCGAATAAGCCGATAGGGATATGAGATATTTACGGAAATCATTCTTGGCGCTGCTCGGCACAACCTGCCTGCTGGGGGCCTGCGACACCGAGGATACGTATGATGTGCTGGACATCGAAGTGCCTGCCGGCTATGAACTGTCGGCGGGTACGTCCACGCTCTTCGTGCGTTCGTCCAAGGCGTATGACATGCCTGCCTCGTGGGTGACGGGTGAGTACAACTCGCGCTTCAACAGCGGCGACGGCCTCTACGACGACGTGCGCACCAGTGGCAACACGGACGGCGGCGGCCTGGGGCCGGTGTATGCAGGCTATTCCTGCGGCAGCTGTCACCGCAATGCCGGACGCACCACCCCTACGCTGTGGACCGAGGGCGGCACGGGCAGCACGGGATTCTCGTCGATGCTGGTCTACGTCAGCCGCAAGAACGGCGCCTTCTTCCGCGACTATGGCCGCGTGCTGCACGACCAGGCCATCTACGGCGTGGAGCCGGAAGGCAAGCTGCACGTGGACTGGCGGTATGAGACCTTCGAGTTCCCCGACGGCGAGACCTACGAGCTGGCCGCGCCCACCTACACCATCACCGAGTGGTATGCCGACAGCATCGCGCCCGAGGACCTGTTCTGCACCGTCCGCATCCCCTTGCGCCACGTCGGCATGGGCCAGATGATGGCCATCGACACCCGCGAGATTGAGGCCCTGGCCGCGCAGAGCAATTATCCGGAGTACGGCATCAGCGGCCGCTGCAACTACATCACCGAGAAGGGCGTCACGGGCGTCGGCCTATCCGGCAACAAGGCGCAGCACCTCGACCTGACCGTCGAGCTGGGTTTCTCCAGCGACATGGGCGTCACCAACAGCCGCTATCCGGAGGAAATCTGCGAAGGGCAGGCGCAGGTCAGTCAGGGCAGCCTGATGGGCCTCAGCTATGACCAGCTGGACATCTCCGCCGAGGACATGGAGGACGTAGACCTCTACATGCAGTCCCTCGGCGTGCCCGCCCGCCGCGACGTGGACGACCCGCAGGTGCAACTGGGCGAACAGATGTTCTACCAAGCCAAATGCCACCTGTGCCACACGGCCACGCTGCACACCCGGACCCGCGGCTCCACCCTGCTGATGGGCACACATCTGCCCTGGCTCGGCGCGCAGACCATCCACCCGTATTCCGACTTCCTGCTGCACGACATGGGCAGCGAAATCATGGGCGTCGGCCTCAACGACAATTATGTCAGCGGACTGGCCCGCGGCAACGAGTGGCGCACCACCCCGCTCTGGGGCATCGGCCTGCAGGAGATAGTGAACGGACACACCTACTTCCTGCACGACGGGCGCGCCCGCAACTTCGTCGAGGCCATCATGTGGCACGGGGGCGAGGGTGAGGCGTCGAAGAATCTCTTCAAGAACATGTCGAAGACGCAGCGCGACGCCCTCGTGCGCTTCCTCCAGTCCCTCTGAGGGCGCATTCTTCTAGTTCCGAACTAGAAGGCTCCTACTTCGGGACTAGAAGAGCCTCACTTCGGGACCCGTTGAAAACGCCCTCCGAAGGGGCATTTGGCTAGTCCCGAAGTAGCGCCCCGCTAGTCCCGAAGTAGCGGCCCGCTAGTTCCGAAGTAGCGCAGGGTGACATCGGGACTCCCCCGGAACCCTTTCTGAACAATAACCATTAACATTGCAGACAATGAAAAAACTACTCACCATCGCCCTCGTGTCGGCCCTCCTTCCCCTGCCGGCCTTGGCGCAATATGAAGCGGACACGGAGAACGGCGTGGTCTCCCTGGCCGGCCGGGAAGGCTTCTCCATCGAGACGAAGAAAGGCGATTTCGTCTTCAAGCCCTACCTGCTGGTGCAGGCATCGGGTAACTATAACTGGTATGACGACGAGGGCCTGGACCCCGCCTACAACCAGGACAACGTGGCCAACAGCGGCTTCGCCATCCCCTACGCCGTGCTGGGCTTCACGGGCAAGGCCTTCGACAAGGTCACGTTCAACCTCAGCCTCAATGCCGCGGCCTCGGGCGGGGCACTGCTGCAACAGGCGTGGTTCGACGTGGCCTTCAAGCCGCAGCTGGCCCTGCGCGTGGGCAAGTTCAAGACACCTTTCTCGCACGCCTACCTGACCACGCTGGGCGAATCCCTCCTGCCGCAAATGCCGCTGTCGCTCACCACGTCCGTCATCATGCCCTATTCGCTCAACGCCGTCATGCCCGGCATCGGCACGGGCTTCGACCTGGGCATCGAGCTGCACGGGCTGCTGCGCGACCGCTTCGGCTACGAGGTGGGCATCTTCAACGGCACGGGCGCCTCGGTCAATACCGCCGGCAAGACGCTCAGTGACGATTGGCACATCCCCTCCCTGCTCTATGCCGGGCGGCTGACCTACATGCCGTGGGGCGTCATGCCCGCCACGCAGGGCAACCCCAACCGGCTGCGCGAGAACAAACTCCTGGTGGGCCTCTCCGCCTCCATCAATGTCGAGAGCGAATACGAGAGCACCAACGACACGCGCGTCGGCCTGGAAGCCGCCTGGCTGCACCACAGGCTCTACCTGGCCGGCGAACTCTACTGGATGAACGTAGGCTTCACCGAGCGGCAGAAGATTGATGAGACCTACAACTTCCTGGGCGGATACGTGCAGGGAGGCTACTTCGTCGCGCCCCGCCTCCAGGTGGCCGCCCGCTACGACTTCTTCAACCGCAACGGCATGGACACGAACGGATTCCTCAACATGCCCGCCGTCGGACTGAACTACTTCTTCAAGGGCTGCAACCTCAAGCTCCAGGCCATGTACCAGTACGTCGGGCGCACCGGCCACGACGACCAGTTGGACCGCGACAACGACAACCTGGGACTGGCCACGCACAGCGCCACCGTGCTCCTGCAATATTCTTTCTGACCACCCGCCAAGCGAAAGGAAACGAACGCATGAAACACTTTGCATCAACAACAGCCGGCCTGCTGGCGCTGCTCGCCCTGGCCGCTTCGTGTGACGACGGCCGCCTCTACGCCGACCGCCTCATCCTTCCCGAAGAGGGCCGCGTGGTGAGGCTCACCGCCACGCTCGACGGCCTGGACACCTGGGCAGACGGATACAGCGTGGTGCTGGCCGGCTTCGGGGAGGGCAGCGATTATGCAGTCATTGCCAAGTCGGTGCAGGCGGCGGACGACGGCACGGTGGACATCACCATGTCCGGCGTGGCCGAAGAAGTCACCACCCTCGAGGTGTGCGCCATCAACCGCATCCGCAAGCGCGTGGCCACCTACTATGAGCTGGATTGCTCCACCCTCAGCGACGACACCCTCCGCATCGACGCCGGCAGGCTGGACGTGGGGATGTTCGCCACCATCCAGCAGGTCATCTTCGACCGCACCTGCACCGGCTGCCACGGCGAAGGCCGTTGGCTGGACCTGAGTGCCGGCGCCAGCCACGCCACCCTGGTCGGCCAGCCTTCCACCGTGTTCGAGGGGCGTACGCTCGTCCTGCCCGGCCATGCCGCCGAGAGCGTGCTCTACACCATCCTGACCACCGACGAAAGCGCCGGCCTGGCGACGGACCACCAGACGCAGTTCACCCTGTCCGACGAACAGTTCGCCCTGATAGAGGACTGGATTGACGGCGGGGCAGGGGAATAGCGTCCTGCATGCTTTTTCTGGCATCGCCTACGGGTTGGATGCCCTTTTATGGTTACATTTGCACAATTATTAGAAGTATATATATGAACGATAGCAACAAGACCTTGCACTCTATGGAGATGACCCACACGTGGGTCGAGATATTCAAGTTCCAACCTCCCGGCGGCGTGGCGGAATACCACGTCACCATCCGCGTGACGGATTCTCGCCTGACCTTTGTCGAGCAGGCAGAGGCCGTGCAGACCGCTTTCTATGCGCTGTTGGACGACCGGCTGAAGGGGGCGGTGCCCGTCTTTACGCGTTACTTCCTCAGCGATGCCGCCAACCAGGCCGACCTGCTGCTGGGGTTAATGCCCGAGAATCCGGATTGTCCGCTCTCTATCGTAGAGCAGGCTCCCCTCAACCATACCAAAATAGCCTTGTGGGCCTACCTGCAGACGGATGTCCAGAGCCGGGTGCTGCACAACGGCCTCTTCGAAGTGAAGCACGGCGCGTACCGCCATCTGTGGGGCGCCAGTGCCTACAACCGTGCCGCCAACCCCGAATACCAGACCCGCCTTTTGCTCAACGACTACGTGATGCAACTGATGGAGCAGGGCTGCAAACTGGCCGACAACTGCATCCGTACGTGGTTCTTCGTGCAAAACGTCGATGTGAACTACGCCGGCGTGGTGAAGGCCCGCAACGAGGTCTTTGTCACGCAGAACCTGACGGAGAAGACGCACTACATTGCCAGCACGGGCATCGGCGGCCGCCATGCCGACCCTAAGGTGCTGGTGCAGATGGACACCTATGCCGTGGACGGCCTGCAGCCCGGCCAGGTGCACTTCCTGTATGCCCCTACGCACCTGAACCCCACGTATGAGTATGGCGTGAGCTTCGAGCGGGGCACGTATGTGGACTATGGCGACCGGCGCCAGGTGTTCATCTCGGGCACGGCCAGCATCGACAACAAGGGCGAAATAATGTATCCGCGGGACATCCGCCTGCAGACCGCCCGCATGTGGGATAATGTGGAGGCCTTGTTGGCAGAGGCCGGCTGCACCTACGAGCATGTGGGCCAGATGATTGTCTATCTGCGCGACGAGGCGGATTATGAGGTGGTGAAGGGCCTGTATGACGCCCGCTTCCCGCATACGCCCAAAGTCTTTGTCCACGCTGCTGTCTGCCGGCCGGGCTGGTTGATTGAGATGGAGTGCATGGCCGTGAAGGCGCAGGATAACCCGGTATACGCATCCTTCTGATGAAACGTGTCATCCTTTTCGTTTACGTGGCCCTGGTGGTCGTGCTGGCTGTGACGACGTTTGTCGGGCAGGCCCGTGGCACGGCCTTTGCCGGGGCGCACGTGTATCATGCCGTCTGGTTTGCCCTGCTTTGGGGCGTGCTGGCCGTGCTGACCTTGGTGGCTTGCGTCCGGATGCGCCTGTGGCGGCGCGTGCCGTTGCTGTTGCTTCATGGCTCCTTCCTGGTCATTCTGGGGGGAGCCCTGATTACGTTTCTGTGGGGGGAGCAAGGCTATGTCCATCTGGAGGAGGGCCGTGAGACCGACCGCTTCGTGGCGCGGGACGGCGGCCAACTGCTTCCGCTGCCTTTCTCCTTGCGGCTGGACAGCTTCCGGGTGCAGTGCTATCCCGGCACGGATGCGCCGGAGGACTACATCAGCCACGTCCGCCTGTCCGGCAAGCAAGGAGAGGGAACCCGGACGGCCACCGTCTCCATGAACCGCATCCTCATGCACGAGGGATATCGTTTTTACCAGTCGTCCTACGACCCCGACGGGCGGGGCAGCTGGCTGTCCGTCAACCACGACCCGTGGGGCATCGGGGTGACCTATGCCGGTTATGCGCTCTTGGGGCTCTCCATGCTGTGGGTGCTGTGCAGCCGGGGCGGGGAATTCCGGCGTCTGCTACGTCATCCGTTGTTGCGCATGGGCGGTTTCCTGGTCTTGTTCCTGGGGTGGGGGACGGGCACGCCCGTACAGGCGCAGGGGCGGAAGTTGCCGGTGCTGAAGCAGCGTCAGGCGGACAGCCTGGCTGCGGTGCAGGTGATTTATCAGGACCGGGTAGTCCCTTTCAACACCTTGGCGCGCGACTTCGTGCTGAAGCTGACCGGGCGTCCCACCTACCGGGGGCTGACGCCGGAGCAGGTAGTGGGCGGCTGGTTGCTGCATCCCGAGGTGTGGAAGGACGAGCCGATGATCCGCATCAAGAGTG
Source organism: Candidatus Bacteroides intestinavium (assembly GCA_019118325.1). Lineage (GTDB taxonomy): Bacteria > Bacteroidota > Bacteroidia > Bacteroidales > Bacteroidaceae > Bacteroides > Bacteroides intestinavium. Next base: position 20,774 of record DWZE01000058.1, on the reverse strand, counting down.
CCGCCTTGCGTCATCGTCTGGCGTTGGAGGGCGAATACGCCCGCCTGTCCGACTTGTTCGAGGGAGACAGATACCGCCTGCAGGAGTATTGGGACGCCTCCGCCGGCCACACCGACCGAGGGTCGCCCCTGGACAAGGCCATCGTGGAAACCGATGAGAAGGTGGGGCTTATCCTGATGTTGCAGCAAGGCACGCTGATTCGTCCCTTGCCGGACGACGGGAGCGTCGCGCGGCTTCCGGAGGCGAAGGTCCGGGCGGAACTGCTCTACAACCGCATCCCGTTCAGCCGGTGGCTGTTCATGTTCAATCTGTCAGTGGGGCTGTTGGCCTTTGCCCTATTGTTGTATAAAGGGTTGAGACCTGTCGCGGCGGACGGCCGTATGCTTCGTGGCGTGGAGCGGTTTTTCGCCTGCGCTTTGTGGGCGGCGCTGCTTTTTCAGGCCTTGGGCTATGGCTTGCGCTGGTACATCGGCGGTCGCATCCCGTTGAGCAACGGCTACGAGACCATGCAGTTTCTGGCCCTGGCCACGCTCCTGCTGGCCTGCCTGTTGCGCCGTCGTTTCCCCTTCACGCTGCCTTTCGGCTTTCTGCTTTCGGGATTTGCCCTGCTCGTGTCCTACCTGGGGCAGATGGACCCGCAGATTACGCCGTTGATGCCTGTGCTGGTTTCTCCGTGGCTCAGTTCGCACGTGTCGCTCATCATGATGTCCTACGCCCTGTTCGCCTTCCTGATGCTCAACGGTGTGCTGGCCCTTTGCGTGCGACGCGAAGCCCTTCGGCTGATGCTGCTGAGCCGCCTTTTGCTCTATCCGGCGGTGTTCTTCCTGGGAGCCGGCATCTTTCTGGGCGCCATCTGGGCCAATGTCTCCTGGGGACATTACTGGTCGTGGGACCCCAAGGAGGTGTGGGCGCTTGTCACGTTCATGGTCTATGCCGTGCCCTTCCATGCGGGCAGCCTGTCCCGGCTGCGCAAGCCTCTTTTCTTCCATGTCTATATGATGGTTGCCTTTCTCACGGTGCTGATGACATATTTTGGGGTGAATTACGTGTTGGGCGGTATGCACAGCTACGCCGGATGAGGCTCTTTTCCTCCTTCTTTACCTATATATAGGGTGTTCTCTCCTGCATTATACCTATTTCGCGCGATTGTGCAGTCTGCTGGAAACCCCTACCTTTGCAGCATCAGATTTGAATGAATTAGTTAGTCATAATTACGTAACCACTTTTATGCAGATAAAAGGATTCCCGTCTTCCGATGTGATATCGCGAGGCGGGAACTTTTGTTTAGTGATTAGTGGTTAGTGGTTAGTGATTAGTAGCGTATTAACCATTAATCATTAATCATTAACCACTATCATTAACCATTACAACTTGATTTCATCCAGCTCCACCAGCTTGTTGACGATGGCATAGATGGTGAGTCCGGCAGGCGAATGTATTTGCAGTTTGCGGGCGATGTTGCGCCGGTGGGTGATGATGGTATGGACGGAGAGGAACAGCTGGTCGGCAATGGCCTTGTTGGTCATGCCTTTCACTACGCAGGTGACGATTTCCTTCTCGCGCTGGCTCAGCACGTCTTGTCCGTTGGGTTCGTCCTCTTCCTCTTCGGTGTGGAGGATGTGGCTGATTTGTGCGGCGATGGTGTCTGTGTCGTCGCAGATGGAGAAGTGGCCGTCGTAGGCGCGTAGGGCGTTGGGGTCGATGACGGTGCTCACCAGGGCCATGTACTTGATGCCGGGTTTGTTGTGGGCGGTCTTGAAGGCCGTCAGGTCAAACCATCCGCCGAAGGTGGGGTTGGCTATGACGATGTCCGGCGTGTGCATCTGCATGTAGTGCGTCAGCGACTCCGGCGTGGCGATTTCCACGGGCTGTGCATGGAGGTTGGGCAGGCGTTTCAGCACGGTGGCCAGTCCGCTGCGGATGATGGCCGAAGTCTCGGCGATGGCTATTTTCAGCGAAGGATTATTGTTCATCTTTCAGTTTCCTTTCCATTTGCGTCACGGCGGGGACAAAGAGATAGTCTTCCACCTGGCAGTGGGAGGCAAGGTCTTGCTCGCAGTTGAAGATGTCGAACAGGACGGCGTTGAGCAAGTTGTTGTTGCCTTTCTCCGGATAATATTTGATGATGATGTTCTTCAGTTCCGTCAGCTTCGTGTCGATGCTGTTGTGCTTGCTCGCGAAGGTGGCGATGTTGAACCGGTCGTCCAGGTGTCCCGCCAGCAGTCCGTCCACGTAGGTGAAGACGGCCTCGTTCTCATATTCCATGTGGCGGCGCACCTCCTTGGCATATTCGTCGAAGTAGCGCAGGATGAGCATGGCCACGCCGTCGGGCGCCGAGCAGTCGATGGCCTCGATGAGCTTGCGGCGGATGGCGGGCAGGTTGAAGTCCAGGAAGTAGGTGTGCGCCCGCTTCAGGTAGTCCATCAGGGCGGGCAGCGAGAAGTCGGTGTCTGCCTCGTCGTAGGTACACTGGCCCTCGGTGATGAAGTTGGCCACGGCCAGGAAGGTGGGGCAATCCACGCCCTGCGCCTCGCAGACGTCGCGGACGTTCTTGTCGCCGAATCCCAGTGACAGGCCGAAGCGGCTCATCACCATCAGCAGGGAATAGTTGTCGCAGATGAGGTCGCTCATCTTGTCTGTCGGGCGATATTTATGGGTCTCGTTCATGGGCAGTCAGTCTTTATCTGGTTTCTTTCAACCTGCAAAGTAAGGACTTTTCGCCGGGAATTCCAATCCCCATTTATAGGTATTTTGCCCGTTGCCCTACCTACATTTGCGTAGGCATATCGGGAAGCGCGGGCGGTGATATCCCCGCCCGTGTCCGCAGATATCGCGGCCCGCAGGCGGAGATATCGCGGTCCGCAGACGGAGAACCCTCCGGGGACTTCCGGAGACAACTGCTTGTCTTACAGCTGATACTAAAAGATATAGTTGATGAACTAAAAGTATTAGTTATTATTAACGCAGGAGATTTGGTTTATAACTATAAAATCTCGTTATTTGTATTCCGAAAGGAGATTTGTATGAAAAGATTGACTGCCAAAGAAGAAGAAGTGATGGGTTACTTCTGGGAGAAGGGCCCGCTGTTCGTGCGTGAGTTGCTGTCGTTCTACGACGAGCCGAAGCCGCATTTCAATACCCTGTCCACCGTGGTGCGGGGCTTGGAAGAGAAAGGTTTCGTGGGTCACAAGGTTTACGGCAACACCTATCAGTATTATGCTACGGTCTCGCGCGACGACTACCGCCGGGGTACGTTGCGCGGCGTCATCAGCAAGTATTTCGACAATTCCTACCTGGGCGTTGTCTCGTCGCTGGTGCAGGAGGAGAAGATTTCGGTGGACGACCTGAAAGAACTCATCAAACAAGTGGAGGAGGGAAGACGATGAAGAAGTTGTTTTTGGCCGTTCTGTTGCTTGGCTGCTGGTGGGGCGGAGTACAGGCGCAGGAGGGGAGGACAGCCAAGTTCCTGATAGACGGGCTGTTTTTCAGTGAAGCCCCTTCCGATTTGGAAGGGCAGAGGTATAGCATCTCCATCTTGAATAAAGAAGGCGGGGAGAGGATGTTCTTGATAACCGGCATCACCTTGAGCGAGAAGGCCAGGACGTATGCCATTCCCGCCGCGCAGGTGCCCGATGCAGATTATTGGCTGCAGCAGGCAGGGCAGGCAAAGAAATTCATGCAGGTGCAGGCACAAAGTCCCGTCGAACTGTCGTTGAAGGTGGGCGACCGCATCGGCGCTTTCGAGGTGAAGGACATGCAGGGCAAGACGTGGAGCAACCGAAACACGCTGGGGCGCCCGTTGGTCTTGAACTTCTGGTACACGGGCTGCGGTCCCTGCATCAAGGAGATGCCGGAGCTGAGCACCTGGGTGGATGCCTGTCCGGATGTGAACTTCCTGGCCGTGACGTGGAACACGGCAGACGAGATACGCTCCATCATCGAGCGGCGCGGTTTCCACTTCGTGCAGGTGGCCGACGACAAGTCGCTGTGGAAGATGTTCGGCGTGCAGCAGACGCCCACGACCGTCGTGGTGGACCGGGAAGGCGTGGTGCGCAAGATTATGTTGGGTACCAATGAGCAGAAGCGCGCCGAGCTGCTGGAGTGTGTGAAGTCATTAATCATTAACCCTTAATCCTTACCTCCATGGGCACCTTTTTAGTCTACATCCTCAAGTCCGCCCTTTGCCTGGCGGCATTCTACCTGTTCTATCGCCTGCTGCTCAGCCGCGATACCTTCCACCGCTTCAACCGCGTGGCGTTGCTCGCCGTGCTGGTGCTGGCCGCCGTGGTGCCCCTGATAGAGGTCAGCACGGAGCTGCCGTCAAGTGTGGGGCAGACGATGCTGACGCTGGAGGAGTGGCTGGCCATGGCCGAGGCGGTGGCGGAAGTGGTGCCGGCCGAGCCGGTGGAGCCGTCGCGTGCGGTGTGGCCGTTGGTGTTGATGGTGGTTTATGGTGTGGGCGTATTGTCCTTCCTGGTGCGCAACGGGTGGTCGCTCATTCGCTTGGGACAGTTGCTGCGCGGGACGCAGCGTGAGGACATCCGCCGCTATGTGAAGGATGCGCCGCAGGTGTTGCTGCTGGTGCACGGGCGGGATATCGCGCCGTTCAGCTGGATGCGGTGCATCGTCATCGCGCGGAAGGATTTGGAGGAGGACGGACGCCCGATACTCTTGCACGAGCTGGCGCACATCCGCCTGGGACATTCGTGGGACTTGCTGCTGGCCGACCTCTGCTGTTTCGTGCAGTGGTTCAACCCCGCGGCGTGGCTCCTGAAGCAGGAGTTGCAGGCGGTGCACGAGTATGAGGCGGACGAGGCGGTGCTCTGTACGGGTGTCAATGCGAGGGAATATCAGTTGTTATTAATAAAAAAGGCCGTTGGCACAAGGCTCTACTCTATGGCCAACAGCCTGAATCACAGTAAACTTAAAAAACGTATCACTATGATGCAAAGAAGAAAATCCAATCCGTGGGCACGCGCGAAGCTCCTCTACGTGCTTCCGCTGGCAGCCGTAGCGGTTGCCGCTTTTGCCCGCCCCGAAGTATCGGGAGTAAGTAATGAGCTTTCCAGCGCCAAAGTTACGGATTTGGCGGAGATTGTGAAAGCGGAAAGTGTAAAATCTGCCGCCTTGCCGCAAGACACGGCGCGAAAAGTGTATCAATCCTATAAGGTACATAATGGGACATCGGCATCGGCCGAGGCCCGTGCCGGTATGGAGGCCTTGATGAAGTACTTTGACAAACATGTCAGTCAATCGGTAGTAACAGAGGATGGTGTCCATAGCAAGATGATCATGCAGATTGTGTTTAATCAAGGAGGGGAGCTTGCGGAGGTCAAGGTGCTGGAGGGTGTAGATCCGGCCACCGATGCCGAGGCTGTTCGCGTGATGAGGAACATACCGCGCTCGGTTTCAGAAAAGCTGAAGGGAGATACCATATCCTTTGCTTTCACGATGCCCGTCAAATTTTCCGTAACTCCTTTGAAAGAGGGGATGAGACAGTCCGGCTCGGTGGTGACCATCAGTGAGAAATCTTCCCGTGCCAAGCGCACGCCTAAAGTGCCGCGGCTGGAAGATTACGGAGTCCCGGAATTTCCGGGCGGCCGCGAGGCTGAGATGAAATTCCTGGCGGAAAACATGCGCTACCCGCAGGAGGCCCGCGAACAGGGTATTGAAGGCAAGGTGATAGTGAAATTCACCGTGTCCGACGAGACCGGGGAAATCCAAAACCCGAGGGTGGTGCGCAGCGTGCATCCGGCCTTGGATGCCGAAGCGCTCAGGTTGGTGAAGGCCATGCCGCGCTGGACGGTGGCGAAGGATCCGGACAAGGGAAAACTTAAGTCCGTGGAAATAGAGATGCCCATTGAGTTCAAACTGGACGGTCAGCCGTTGTCCAAAGTATATGACAAGGTGAATGAGCTGCCCCAATTCCCCGGTGGCAATCATGCGTTGTTTCAATTCATCAAAGACAACCAGCGCTATCCGCAGATTGCCAAGGAAAACGGCATACAGGGGCGCGTCATCCTGCAATTTGTGGTGGACGAGACGGGAAAGGTGAGCGACCCGAAAGTGTTGCGCTCCGTGGATCCGTCGTTGGATGCGGAGGCTATCCGCATCGTGAAGGCCATGCCCCGCTGGACGCCGGGTATGCAGGACGGCAAGGCGGTGGCAGTGCGTTATACGTTGCCCGTCAATTTCTCGCTGGGCGATAAGAAAGCGGCAGATTCCGGCCGGGTGGCCTTCAAGTTGAAAGAGCCTGACAGAGACAATGAATTTTATAAGCATCTGGGCATTTTGGCCGTTTCTACTCCCAATGGCATCTCGGTTAATCCCAACTCGATTTGCATCGTCATAGACGGCGTGGTGGCTACTCCGGAGATGATACGGTCTCTCACTCCCCAGCAAGTGGACGGCATCTCGGTGCTGGACGGCGAAAAAGCCTTGAAGAAGTATGGCGACAGGGCAAAAAATGGAGTACTCCTGGTTACAACCAAGCAGCAAACGGAGCAGGCTGCAAGCGCGGAATAAGTTGATTCTTTACTCGATACGTTCGCGCAGATACGCCTGGATCTCCGCCTCTTGGTCGGGGTGGAACCAGCGGATGTCCGTGTCGCGCTTGAACCACGTCATCTGCTTGCGTGAATAGATGCGCGAATTTTGCTTGATTTTTTCGACGGCGAAGGGCAAGGTCCATTCGCCGTCGATGTATTTGAACAGTTCCTTGTAGCCCACGGTGTTCAGCGAGTTGCACGCCCGTTGCGGGTAGACGCGCTTCGCCTCGTCCAGCAGGCCGTCCGCCATCATCTGGTCCACGCGGCGGTTGATGCGGTCGTAGAGTTCGGCGCGGTCGCGGGTGAGGCCCACCTTGACAATGCGAAAGGGGCGTTCTTTCTGGGTCTGCGTGCGGAAGGAAGTGTAGGTGCGTCCCGTCATGTAGCAGATTTCCAGGGCGTGGATGACGCGCTTGGGGTTTTTCAAATCGACGATGCGGTAGTATTCGGGGTCCATCAGGCGGAGCTCGGCGCAGAGGTGCTCCAGGCCTTCCGTTTCGTATTTATGTAGCAGGAGTTGGCGCGTGTCGGCATCCACGGTGGGGATGTCGTCGATGCCCCGGCAGACGGCGTCGACATACATCATCGAGCCGCCCGTCAGCACCACGGCGTTGTGGCGGGCGAAGAGTTCGTCGAGCAGCCGTAGCGCGTCCGCCTCGTATTGCGCGGCACTGTAGTAGTCGGTCAGCCGGAGGGTGCCTACGAAGTAATGTTTCACGCGGGCCAGTTGTCCGGGGGTGGGGGCTGCCGTGCCGATGGGCAGGTCGGCGTAGAGTTGCCGCGAGTCGGCGGAGAGGATGCAGGTGTGGAAAGCTTCGGCCAGGCGCAGGCTAAGTTCGGTCTTGCCTACGCCTGTGGGGCCGATAAGTACGATGAGGGTGGACATTATGAAAGACGGGTTTATGATTCGCCCTCCTGCAAACTGGTGCAGACGCTGTCGATGTGTTGCACGAAGGTGTCGCTGAAGACATATTTGCCGGCTTTCCGCGCCGCCTCGTTATAGCGGAGGACGAAAGCGGGGAAGTCGCCCAGGCAGTCTATGACCGCTTGCCTGCCCAACTGGTCGCGGATGAGGAACACCATGTAGTCGCCCGTGGTGTGGCCTTCGAAGTGGGCGCATTCGGCGGCGGCCTGGTATTGCTTGGCATCCAGCTTGCCTGCCAGGTAGCCACAGGTCAGCGAATCGAGTTGGTGAAGCACGTTGGGGCTGTCGAAATAGTCGTCGTTGTACATCTTCACAATCTCAGGACCGTAAGCACCCAGTTTGTCCGTGGGCATGGTGCCTTTGTTGATGAGGTCGGCGGCTCCTTCCAGTTGATTGCGCACGATGGCAATGAGAGCGGCATCATCGCAGTCTCTCTGATAACGGGCATTCATCAGCAATCCCATATATTGGTGGTGGAGTTCGTGGGCGATGCCATTTACCAGTCCTTCCGGCCCGTCTTCGAAAGCGGAGTTGTAGTCGTAGAAGATGACTCCGTTTCCGGTGCGTCCTTCAGGGTCGAAAGCCAGGTAGTAGCACTTCATCGGCAGCAAGTCCAGGGTATCAGCCCCGGCGGGGAGAAACTGGAGAACACGCTCGTGAGCCTGCTGCATCACTTGGCCGAAGTCGGCCGTGTGGATGAATTCGTTGAGTTCATCAAAGCGTTGTTTGGTCAGGTAGAAGTTGTACGTGAAGAAGTCCTCGTCCGCACTTTCCGCGCCCAGCGGCCGTGCGACGATGCTGTCCAGTTCTGCCTTGCGGGTTGGATTGAAGGCCAGGTCGAAGCCGTGGCGGATATTGCGTTGCCACTCGGTGGAGTCTGTCCAGTTCCATACTTGGAAGAACGTGTGGTAGCCTTCGGTGGCAAATAATGCGCGCCAGTCTTCCTCGGTGGGTTGTGTGCCGTTCATGGCTTGCTGCGCCATTTTCATGAAACGCCGGGCGGATTCGATGGAGTATCCTTCTCCCGTCACGGGTGTTGTCTTCTGCGAACACGAAAAAAGTCCTAAGCCCATGCACAAGGACAGGCTTAGGAGAATACATAGTTTTTTCATGATTTTTATTGTTTAGTATCTTTCGTCGTCATAAGGATTGCCGCCGCTGCCTTCGTCGAAACCGCCGAAACCGTCCTTGTCGAAGTCGTCCATGTCGAAGTCCTGGTCGCCGTAGAAGTTCTCGTCCAGGTCGATGGCGGCTGCGTTGGTTTTGGCCTCGAATTCGTTGAAGTCCATCAGTTGCTTGGGGGCTTCGCCCTGCTTCTTGGTGCATTTGGCGCCTTTGATTTGCTTACCCGTAATGATTTCGGACAACTCGATGAAGAAGCAACGCTCCGTCATGATATCGAAGACGTAAACCAGTTTCTGCTTCTCGTCTTCTACCAGTTCGTTGATGTGCGTGTCGCGCATCACCCAGCTGTCAACCTCCGGGTTGTCGTCCATCTCTTCGAGTGTGATTTCCTTTTCCTTTTCCCAGTCGTCGTCGCAGACGAAGAAGGAGGTGATTTGGTCGTCTGTATATCCTACGGATTTGATGATGGCTTCGTGGAAGTCGTAGAAGGTGGCTTCCGGGTCTATCTGTATTTCGCGGAGGAAGCCTTCTGCTTCGTCCGAGATGAGGGTGAATCTGTATATCATTGTCTTTGTTTTTTAGTTTATGAGTTTTTGAGTTATGTGGGTTATTTGCCTCCGGGTATGATGCCGCGTGCAGATTCGCGGATGAAGGTGACGATGTAGTTGATTTCCGGTGTCATTTCCATCTCTTCCTCTATCTTTTTCAGAGCGTCGGTGGTGTTGAGTCCGCTTTGATAGATGAGGCGGTAGGCGTTGTGTATCTGCTCGATGGTTTCGTTGGAGAATCCGCGGCGGCGCAATCCCACGATGTTGAGTCCGGCGTAGCAGATGGGGTCGCGTCCGGCAATGATGTAGGGCGGGATGTCTTTGCTGAAGCGGCATCCGCCTTGCACCATGCCGTATCCGCCCACGCGGCAGAACTGGTGCATCAGCACGTTAGCGCTGATGATGGAGTGGTCGTCAATGACGATTTCACCAGCCATCTTGGTGGAGTTGCCGATGATGCAGCCGTTGCCTATCTTGGCGTCGTGTGCCACGTGTACGCCCTCCATCAGCAGGTTATTGTTGCCCACGCGGGTGTGTCCTTGGGCGGCGGTGCCCCGGTTGATGGTCACGTTTTCGCGGATGAGGTTATTGTCGCCTATTTCGGCGGTGGTTTCCTCGCCCTTGAACTTCAGGTCCTGGGGCACGGCGCCGATGACGGCGCCTGGGAAGATGGTGTTGCCGTTGCCGATGCGCGAGCCGTAGAGGATGTTGGCGTTGGGCATGATCCGGTTGTTGTTGCCAATCACTACGTTCTTGTCGATGAACACGAAGGGGCCTATCTCTACGTTTTCTCCTATTTGGGCTTCGGGATGGATGTATGCTAAGGGACTAATCATAGTTTATAAATGAAGAATGAAGAATGAAGAATCGGGGCGTGGCTCCATGGGGAGGAGCATTCGGCGGGGATTCTTCCTTCTTCTTTGTTAATTTATTTATTCTTTGCAATCTGTGCCGTGAATTCGGCTTCGCACACCACCGTTTCGCCCACGAAGATGTAGCCTTTCATCGTCGAGATGCCCCGGCGGATGGGAGCCATCAGTTCGACACGGAAGATGAGGGTGTCTCCTGGCACCACCTTGTGGCGGAAGCGGACACCGTCTATCTTGAGGAAATACGTGGAGTAGCGTTCGGGTTCGTCTACCGAGTTTAGCACCAGCAGGCCGCCCACCTGCGCCATGGCTTCTATCTGGAGGACGCCGGGCATGACGGGTTCCTGTGGGAAGTGTCCTTGGAAGAAAGGTTCGTTGGCGGTGACGTTCTTGATGCCGACGATGTAGTTGGCGCCCATTTCGATGACCTTGTCCACCAGCTGGAAGGGATAGCGGTGGGGCAGCAGCTCGCGGATGCGGTTGACGTCCATGAGCGGGGGACGGTTGCAGTCGTAGGCTGGTGCCTGGATTTCGTGCAGGCGGATTTCCTTGCGCATGCGGCGGGCGAACTTGTTGTTGATGGTGTGTCCCGGTCGGGTGGCGATGATACGTCCTTTGATGGGTTTGCCGATGAGGGCCATGTCACCGATGACGTCCAGCAGTTTGTGGCGGGCGCATTCGTTGGGCCATACGAGCGGCTTGTGCATGATGTATCCCAGCTGGGTGGCATCCATGTGGGGGACGCCCATGATGTCGGCCAGTTTGTCATAGTTTTCTTGCGACATCTGGCGTTCGTAGATGACGATGGCGTTGTCCAGGTCGCCTCCTTTGATGAGGCCGGCCTGCAGTAAAGGCTCTATCTCGCGCACAAACACGAAAGTGCGGCTGGCGGCAATCTCGTCCTTGAACAGGGCCATATCCTCCAGCGTGGCAAACTGGTTGGGGATGATGGTGGAGTCGTAGGACACCAGTACGTTGAGGCTGAAGCTCTCGTCGGGCAGGACGATGATGGACGAGCCGCTCTGTTCGTCGCGGAATTCTATTTTCGACTTGATGATGTAGAAGTCTTTTACGGCATTCTGCTCTACGGTGCCCACGCGCTCTATTTCGTTGACGTAGTATTGCGCGCTGCCGTCCAGGATGGGGAATTCGGGCCCGTCCACCTGGATGAGGCAGTTGTCGATTCCCAGGGCATAGAGTGCGGCCATGGCATGCTCTATGGTGCTGACTTTCACGTCGTTTTTGGCGAGCACTGTCCCACGGGTGGTTTCCACCACGTTGTCCGCCACGGCTTCGATGAGGGGTTGTCCTTCGAGGTCGGTACGCTGGATTTTGTAGCCGTGGTTGTCCGGCGCGGGGTTGAAGGTGACGGTAAGGTTGAGTCCTGTATGCAGGCCTTTCCCGCTGAGCGAGAAGCTATCTTTCAGAGTCTTTTGTTTCAGCATCGGTCACTCTTTATTTAATTGTTTCTTGATTTCGTTCAGTTCTTTGCGCAGGGCGTTCAGTTCGAAGTACATGTCGGGCAGTTTGCGGAAGACGGCGCTCGACTTGAAGAACGGCTTTTCCTCCATGGGCGGGGAGCCGATGAGTCGCTGATCACTCTTCACGCTGCCGGGGACGCCGGATTGGGCGCCGAACACCACGCGGTCGCCGATGTGGATGTGTCCGGCCACGCCCACCTGTCCGCCGAACATGCACCATTCGCCCACTTTGGTGGAGCCTGCCACGCCGGTTTGCGCGGCCATGACGGTGTGGGCGCCTATCTCGTCGTTGTGGGCTATTTGTACGAGGTTGTCCAGCTTGACGCCGTGGTGCACGATGGTGGCGCCCATGGTGGCACGGTCAATACAGGTGTTGGCGCCAATCTCCACGTCGTCCTCCAGCACGGCGATGCCTATTTGGGGGATTTTCTCGTAGCCTCGGGGGGTGGGGGCGAAGCCGAATCCGTCTGCGCCGACGACGCTGCCTGCGTGCAGGGTACAGCGGTTGCCCACGCGGCAGTCGTGGTAGACAGTGGCCCCGGCATAGAGTATGCAGTCCTCGCCAATCTTGGCACCGTCGTCCACCGTGGCGTGCGGGTAGATGCGGGTGCGGTCGCCCACCACGGCGTTTTCACCCACGTAGGCGAAAGGGGCGATCCATACGTCCTTGCCCACCTGCGCGGTCGGCGCGATGAAGGCCAAGGGATCGATGCCCGTCTTCCGGGGCTTGCTCTGCTCGTAGAGGGTCATCAGGCGGGCCAAGGCATCGTAGGCGTTGTCCACGCGGATAAGGGTAGCCTTCACTTCGTGTTCGGGCACGAAATCCTTGTTCACCAGGACGATGCTGGCTTGCGTGTCATATATATAAGGTGTATATTTGGGATTGGACAAGAAAGTGAGAGCCCCCGGCACTCCTTCTTCTATCTTGGCGAAGGTGTGGACCGTGGCCTGCTCGTTTCCAACGATTTCTCCTTGGAGGTAGGCAGCTATTTGTTGGGCGGTAAACTCCATAGTTATTCTTGTTTGACGGTTTTCAAAAGGCAAATATCGTGTTTTTTTTTATATTTCTGCCTATATGAATGAATATTTTCGTCATAAATACTGCAATCTGCTTTTCAGAAGCGTGCATAACAGAGGAAATACTTCTTCGCTTTGCGCGAGAGGAGGGCGATGTCGAACATGTCCGATGCGTCGGCGATGCTGCGTGTGGTGCCGTCGCCGTATAGGATTTCGATGCTGTCGTCGGCGGGGTTGTACATGTTGCTTTCGATGTCGGGCGTGGCGAGGAAGTAGCGGGCGTCCTCGGTCGGTATGTCCAGGGTGGAGGATATATGGCGGAGCAACTCCTCCCGGCGTTCTTCGGGGAAAGGTTTGGCGGAGACCTCTACTTTGAAGAGCTTTCGGTTCACCATTCCTTCGCTGAGGGTGGACAGCACTTTGTCCGGGTGGCGTGTCCATACCTTCAGCGCCGTCCAGATGTCGTTGTCGTCCAGCAGGAGGAAGTTGTCCAGCGCGTCGGGATCGGTGCGGAATCGTGTGGCGTCCACGTCGTTGTAGAGGAAGAAGTGCAGGGCGGGCGAGGCGAAGAGCCGTGTGTCGCCCCCGTCGGCCAGCTGCTTGGCGCGCCGCAGGGTGCTGACCAGCAGTCGTTCGTAGGCCACGGAGGTCTTGTGCAGGTACACCTGCCAATACATCAGTCGTCGGGCGGTGAGGAAGTTCTCGATGGAGTAGATGCCTTTAGCCTCGACCACGAGCCGGTCGTCCTTCACGTCCAGCATCTTGATGATGCGTGCCGAGCCGATGTTGCCCTCGCTGACGCCCGTATAGAAGCTGTCGCGCCGCAGGTAGTCCAGGCGGTCCATATCCAGTTGTCCGCTCACCAGCTGGTGGAGGAAGCGCTTGGGGTATTGGTCTTGGAAGATGCGGATGGCCAGCGAGAGTTGTCCGTTCATTTCGCGGTTGATGCGTTCCATCAGCATCAGCGAGATTTCCTCGTGTGCGATGCCGCGGGCGAGGGTATCCTCCAGCACGTGCGAGAAGGGACCGTGTCCCACGTCGTGCAGCAGGATGGCGGCCTCGACGGCTTCGGCTTCGCTGTCGAAGATGAAGTTGCCTTTGGCTGTCAGTTCGCGGATGGCCTCGCTCATCAGGTGGAAGGCGCCGAGTGAGTGCTGGAAGCGCGTGTGTTGTGCGCCGGGATACACCACGGACGAGAGGCCCAGCTGGCGGATGCGTGTCAGGCGTTGCACGACGGGGTGGCACACCAGGTCGTAGAGCAATCCCCGTGGTATCTTGATGAAGCCGAAGACGGGGTCGTTGATGATTTTGCTTGTGTAGGGCATAGGATTATTGGGATGCATATTGTATTAAGTTAAGGATAATAAAAAATCCCCCGTTAAAGGACGAGGGAACCTAATGTTTTCACAACGGAATAATCCTTATTGTGATTTGCTTCATTTGCTGCAAAGGTAAGGAAAAAAACGATTTAAATGTTGTTTAGCCAAATTTTTTTTCTTACTTTTGCCACAAACGATAAAAAATAATGCCATGAAGGTAGTTGTAGGAATAGACGTTGGCACCAATAGCATAGGTTGGGCAATTTTAATCAATGATGAAAAAGGTGTATGTTTTATTGATCAAGCAGGTAGTCGCATCATTCCGATGGATGCTACGGTGTTGGGAAATTTTGATAAAGGGAATTCTACCTCGCAAACTTCTGAGCGGACAAGGTTTCGAATCATAAGGCGCTTGTATGAACGTTGCATTTTGCGTCGGGAAAGATTGCATCGTGTACTAAATATCCTGGGATTTCTTCCTGAACACTATGCGCGGCAAATAGATTTTGTTCACAATTCCGGTAAATTCATAAAAGGAACGGAACCCAAATTAGCATGGACAAAAGACCCTATGGGAAATAATGTTTTCCTCTTTCAGGAATCTTTTCATGAGATGCTGGCGGATTTTGCCCGACATCATCCCAGTTTTTTATCTAATGGTAGAAAAGTGCCATACGATTGGACTTTGTATTATCTTCGAAAGAAGGCTTTGACTCAAAGTATAAGCAAAGAAGAATTGGCATGGATACTGCTTAACTTCAATCAGAAGCGCGGCTATTATCAATTACGAGGCGCGGAAGAAGTTGAAGAAAAGAATAAACAAATAGAATACCGGTCTCTGAAAGTCATTAAGGTGGAGGCTACGGAAGACAAAAAAGGGAAAGGCATATGGTATAACATTTATTTGGAGAACGGATGGCTTTACCGTCGGTCCAGCAGCGTGTCCCTGAAAAGTTGGGAAGGAATGACCAAAGACTTCATTGTTACTACCGAACTGAACGATGACGGCACTCCTAAAAAGGATAAACAAGGTGCTGTTAAGCGTTCATTCCGGGCACCAAACGAGGACGACTGGATGTTGTTAAAGGTAAAGACCGAAAACGACATCAACGCTAGTCATAAAACCATTGGAGAATATATTTACGATACGCTCTTAGAAAGACCTCAACAAAAGATAAGGGGAAAATTGGTGCGCACTGTTGAAAGGAAATTCTACAAAGACGAATTAAGACGGATACTGGAGGTACAAGCCACCTTCCATCCTGAATTACAGGACCGCGCCTTGCTCGTCCAATGCATCCAAGAACTGTATCCACACAACGAAGGACATCGAAACCTCATAAGCGGCCGGGATTTCATCCACCTGTTCATTGACGACATCCTGTTCTATCAACGTCCGTTAAAGAGCAAGAAATCGCTCGTAGGCAATTGTCCCTACGAGAGCCATAAAGGCATCGACAAAGAGACAGGTGAAATCAAAGAATACGGTGTGAAGTGCATTGCCAAGTCACACCCACTCTACCAGGAATTCCGGTTATGGCAGTTCCTGTCCTATCTGCGCATCTATCAAAAAGAAAAGTACGTGGACGGAAAGTTGAAAACAGACGTGGATGTCACCAACGAATTTATCACATCCGAAGAGGAGATGACTGCTCTTTTCGAATGGCTGAACGAACGCAAGAACATTGACCAAAAGAGTTTCTTGAAATATCCGCCTTTCGGATTGAAGAAAAACGCCCAAAACGAATATAGATGGAACTATGTGGAAGACAAGACCTATCCCTGCAACGAGACCCATGCAGCCATCAGTACGAGACTGGCAATGGCCAACATATCCGTTCGCCTAAGCCCTCAAGTGGAAGAACATTTGTGGCATCTGCTCTATTCCATCAGTGATAAGGAAGAACTAAGAAAAGCCTTGACGACTTTTGCCAATAAACAGCAATGGGAGACTGACAGCTTCGTGGAAAGCTTCATCAAAATGCCTCCATTTGAAAAAGATTATGGAGCGTACTCGGCCAAAGCTATCAAAAAATTACTTCCCTTGATGAGATTGGGAAAATATTGGTCGGGAGAGGCCATAGACACCAATACAAGGATGCGGATAGAAAAACTGATCCACGGGGAAGCCGATGAAAGTATCGGGCAACGCACCCGCGAGAAAACAATCCATCTGAAAACACCGGAACAGTTCAAAGGGCTTCCCCCGTGGCTGGCCTGCTATATTGTATACGACCGGCATTCGGAAGCCCAAGAAATTACCCGATGGGAATCGCCAGCCGACATAGATCGCTACTTGAACAATTTCCACCAACACTCCCTGCACAATCCAATCGTGGAACAAATCGTGTTGGAAACACTCCGTGTGGTGCGGGACATTTGGAAAAAAAAAGGGCAAATCGATGAAATCCACATCGAACTGGGACGCAATATGAAAGAGACCGCCTCTAAAAGAGCTCAGCAAACTGCACGAACTATAGAAAATGAGAACACAAACCTGAGAATCAAAGCTTTGCTCGCCGAATTCGTCAATTCCGAATTTGGTATAGAGAATGTACGCCCCCATTCACTCAGCCAACAAAACTTGCTACGTATTTATGAAGAAGCCGTGCTCCAAGAAAACGCCGATCAATTGCCTGACGACATCACAGATTTCCTGAAAAAACTGCGCGAGAACAAGCAGCCCACCCGCAACGAATTCATTCGCTACAAATGTTGGTTGGAGCAAAAGTATTGTTCGCCTTATACCGGCGAAATTATTCCCTTGAGCAAACTGTTTACACCCGCCTATGAAATAGAGCACATCATACCGAAAGCACGATTCTTTGATGATTCGTTCAGCAACAAAGTGATTTGCGAAGCCGCTGTAAATAAGTTGAAGGACAAACAACTGGGGTATGAATTCATTAAGAATCATCACGGGCAAAGGGTAGAGACAGGCTTTGGAGGAACCGTTCAAGTATTTACAGAAGAAGCCTACGAAGCCTTTGTGAAGGACCACTACCGGAATAATCGCACTAAAATGAAGAAACTGCTGATGGAAGACATCCCGGACAAATTCATTGAAAGGCAACTGAATGATAGCCGGTACATCAGTACTATAGTCAAATGTCTGTTGTCCAATATTGTCCGCGAGAAAGACGGACAGGGCGATTTGGAGCAGGAAGCGATTTCTAAGAATGTCATTGTCTGCACAGGAGGCATCACCGACCGTCTCAAGAAAGACTGGGGACTGAACGACGTGTGGAACGATCTTGTGGCGCCACGCTTCGAACGACTAAACCGCTTGAGCGGAAAAACGTGCTTCGGACATTGGGAACAAACTGAAGGAAAACGCTTCTTCCGCACCGAATTACCCTTGGAATATCAACGGGGATTTAGTAAGAAACGCATAGACCATCGTCATCATGCCATGGATGCCATTGTCATCGCCTGTGCAACCCGTAATCATATCAACTACCTGAACAACGAGTCGGCACGTAAGGATGCCAAGATTTCCCGAGGCGACCTGCAAAGACTGTTATGTGACAAACGCGGCACAGACGACAAAGGCAACTACAACTGGATCATTAGAAAGCCGTGGAAGACATTCACACAAGATGTGCGCCAGACGCTGGAAAACATCATTATCGGCTTCAAGCAAAATTTGCGCGTCATCAACAAATGCACCAACCACTACACTCACTACGATGCAAACGGGGAAAAAATAGTAGACAAACAACGCAAGGGGGACAGTTGGGCCATCCGGAAGCCGTTGCACAAAGACACGGTATTCGGCCGAGTCAACCTGCGCAAAGTAAGAGGAGTGCGCCTGAGTCTGGCTTTGGAAATGCCACAAATGATAGTGGACAAGAAATTGAAAAGCAAAATCCAGCAATTGATAGCCTATAAATACGACAAGAAACGGATAGAAAGGTATTTCAAAGAGAACACATTTGATTGGAAGGGGTATAATCTCTCCAAGATACCCGTGTACTATTACACCGATACAATCGAACCTTTGGTGGCCTCGCGCAAACCCCTTGACACCTCGTTCACGGAAAAGAAAATACGGGAGAGTGTAACAGATACCGGCATTCAAAAGATTCTGTTTGCCCATTTGGCAGACAAAAACAACAAGGCTGAACTAGCCTTTTCTCCCGAAGGGATAGAAGAGATGAACCGCAACCTATTGCTTTTGAATAGTGGAAAACCTCATCAACCCATCTACAAGGTAAGAGTGTATGAGCCTTTGGGGAATAAATTTCCGGTGGGCGAAAGTGGCAATAAAACTTCGAAATACGTCGAAGCTGCCAAAGGCACCAATCTTTTCTTTGCTATCTATGCGACGGCTGACGGGAAACGTACCTATGCAACTCTTCCGCTCCACATCGTCATCGAACGGGAAAAGCAAGGACTGAAACCGGTACCCGAACAGGATGAAGCCGGAAATCAACTTTTGTTTTGGCTTTCGCCCAACGACTTGGTCTATCTGCCAACCCCGGAAGAAATAGAAACTGGTCGGATTGGAGAGGTTGATAAAAGGCGGATTTACAAAATTGTCAGCTTTACGGGAACCCGCCTTTATGGGATTCCACATCGTATTGCAAACTTAATACTAGACCGAATGGAATTCTATTCACTGAACAAAATAGAATTCACCGACGATAAAGAATCAATTAAAGAAATCTGCCAGCCATTAAAAGTAGACAGGCTTGGAAATATCATTCAATTAGGGGAGCCTTCCCTTTAGTGAACTCTTCTTACTTGTTCCATGCCTTTTGTTTCAAAGGCTTGAAACAAGTAAGAAGGCTTATTATTAACCTTAATGCGGACCTTTATGATCAAGAAGACTATCTATTTCGGAAACCCGGTGTACCTGTCACTAAAAAACGCTCAGCTGGTCATCAAATTACCAGAGGTAGCAAAGAATGACTCCCTGTCGGACTGCTTTAGGCAACAATCCCAAGTGACCAAGCCGATAGAAGACATTGGTGTGATAGTATTGGACAATAAACAAATCACCATTACTTCGGGCGCGCTTGAAGCTTTGCTCGAAAATAATTGCGCCATCATCACCTGCGATAGCAAGAGTATGCCGGTGGGTTTGATGCTTCCCCTTTACGGGAACACTACACAAAACGAGCGTTTCCGCCAACAACTATCTGCTTCCGTCCCGTTGATGAAACAACTCTGGCAACAAACCATCAAGGCAAAAATCAACAACCAAGCTGCCCTATTGGATATTTGCACGGGAGAAGAAAACAAGTGCATGAAGATATGGGCTTCCGATGTAAAAAGTGGAGACTCAGACAACTTGGAAGCACGTGCAGCAGCCTACTACTGGAAACGATTATTCCCCATAGAAGGGTTCACCAGAGACCGAGACGGAATGCCACCCAACAACCTGTTAAACTATGGTTATGCCATTCTCCGCGCCGTTATGGCACGTGCTTTGGTTTCAAGCGGACTGCTCCCCACGCTTGGAATTCACCACCACAACCGCTATAATGCTTACTGCCTGGCCGATGATATAATGGAGCCTTATCGCCCATATGTAGATCAACTGGTATGCAGCATCATACAAACCGTCCCTGACTATCAAGAGCTGAATAAGGATCTTAAAGCCAGACTCTTGTCCATTCCGACATTAGACGTGATTATCTCGGGAAAACGCAGTCCGCTGATGGTTGCAGTCAGTCAAACAACAGCATCGCTCTACAAATGTTTTAGCGGTGAGTTGCGGCGCATTGCTTATCCAGAAATCTTATGATAGGCCGTTTCAGTGAATATCGCATTATGTGGGTATTGGTACTATTCGATTTACCGACAGAAACCAAGAAGGACAAGAAAGCTTATGCTGATTTCCGAAAGAATCTGCAAAAGGATGGATTCACCATGTTCCAATTCTCCATCTATGTCCGCCACTGCCCTAGTAGTGAAAATGCAGACGTTCATATCCGGCGCGTTAAGTCTTTCTTGCCAGACTATGGCAAAGTAGGCATCATGTGTATCACTGATAAACAATTTAGTAATATTATGCTTTTTTATGGGAAAAAGTCCATGGCTATCAGCACTCCTGGACAACAATTAGAGTTGTTCTAAGGCATTGTCTAAAAACGTAATCTCGCCAGCCAGCGGGATTACGTTTGATCAGAAACAACATTTTTTATATTCTAGTAATCTCTATAATTCACTGTCATACAACGAATAATACGGATTGAGTTGTTCCTAGTACGACAAAGATAGTAAAATGAAAGCAAATCACAACTGCGGGGTTTTGTTTCTCTTGGTATTCTAAGTTGTTCCTAGTACGACAAAGATAGTAAAATGAAAGCAAATCACAACTTCGCGAACGCCGACTTAAAAAACGAGGGGGGTTGTTCCTAGTACGACAAAGATAGTAAAATGAAAGCAAATCACAACTGGCGAACGCAGATTGAAAGAAAGATGGTGGTTGTTCCTAGTACGACAAAGATAGTAAAATGAAAGCAAATCACAACATACCTCCTCGATGCTACCTTTGCGGTGAGGTTGTTCCTAGTACGACAAAGATAGTAAAATGAAAGCAAATCACAACATAGTTCACCCGTACCCATATCCAGCAATTGTTGTTCCTAGTACGACAAAGATAGTAAAATGAAAGCAAATCACAACATAACTTCTCGCTCTTCCTCTTCTTTCTGAGTTGTTCCTAGTACGACAAAGATAGTAAAATGAAAGCAAATCACAACTAGCGAACGCAGACTGAAAGAACGACGGCGGTTGTTCCTAGTACGACAAAGATAGTAAAATGAAAGCAAATCACAACTGGGTCTTACTGGTGGTCTTGTGTCCGATGGTTGTTCCGTAAGCATTCTAAGAAATACACATTGCATGCCCTATGGTTTGATTGTAATTTTGCCCCCGCATACCAATCAAACCGAATTGCAATGAACAGAACTGAATTTGAAGAATTAGAAA
>DWZE01000008.1 GCA_019118325.1 Candidatus Bacteroides intestinavium | reverse complement strand
ATGATGCCGCAGTAGCGGAAGCCGTGTTTCTGGAGGATGTGTTGCATGATGCGGTTGTCGCGGTGGGTGTCCGCCCGCAGGTTGGGCAGTTGGGTGCCGCACCAGTCGAAGCAGGCAGCCGCCACGCCCCGGGCATCTTCCCGTCCGGCCAAGCGGTGGATGGTGCCGTAGGGTTGCATGTCGTCCAGCCATTGCCCGTCGTAGATGCGGGCATACGTGGGGTCACGGCCCACGATGAAGGCAAAGGTACCCACGGGGCGGCCGTCTTTGTCCAGGCAGAGGTAGCTGTTGCCCCGGGCGATGTCTTGCTTCACGACTTCTTCGGTGGGATAGCCTTTGGTCCATTGGTGCATGTTGCCGTTGCGGCGCATGATGCGCTTTCCCTGTTCGTAGAGGTCCATCAGGACCGGGAGGTCGGTCAGGGTGGATTTAGAGATTTGTACCATAATAAAAATTCCTAATTTCTATCTATGTCAGAAGGGGAAGAGCAACGGCAAGGCAAACACCATGACAATCCCCATGATGACTTGCAGCGGCAACCCGACTTTCACGTAATCCATAAAGGTGTATTGTCCCGCAGGCATCACCAAGGCATTGGGCGGAGTGGAGAAAGGCGAAGCGAAACACATGCTGGCCGCCACCGTCACCGCAAACAGGAAAGGCACGGGACTGACACCTATCTGCAAGGCGCTTTGCAAGGCTATAGGAGCCATCAACACAGCAGTCACCGTATTGCTGATGAACATCGTCATCAGCGAGGTGGTGAAGTAAATGCCGGCCATCAACGCCACCGGCCCGTAGGTGCCCAGACCGCTGACCAGCGAGCTGGAGATGTATTCCGAGGTGCCCGTCTTCTCCAACGCAATGGACATGGGTAGCATCCCGGCAAAAAGCATGATGGTTTCCCAATTGATGGTCTTATAGGCCGCCTCGATGTTGCGGAAGCAGCCGGTCAGCACCATCAGCATGGCCGCAATCATCACAGCCGTGACGGGCGCCACGGGGATGAAGTCGAACACCATCATCGCCACCATCAGCAGCATGATAGCCGCGGCCACGGGCGCCTTGTAGTCCAGCGTCACCTTGGCTGCTTCCTCCAGCGGCTGTCCCAGCACCACCCAATCCGTGCTTTCTCGGCTGATGCGGGCGATGTCCTGCCACGTGCCTTGCACCAGCAGCACGTCGCCGCTGTGCATCCGCTCACGGCCCAAGTCTTGCAGCAGGTATTCTTTCTTGCGGCGGATGCCCAGCACATTGACGTTGAACTTGTCGCGGAATCCGGCCTCCTTCACCCGCTGGTTCACTATGTCCGAAGAGGGGGTCAACAGGATTTCCGCGATGCCGATGTCATAGAAGTCCAGCGAATGACCCGCATGCGCCGCCATCTCTGTGTCATGCCCGTCCATCAGTTCCAGGCCGAAGTCTTTGACAAAACGGTGGACATCGGCGGCCGGACCATTCAAATACAAGACATCGCCTGCCTCGACCACCGTGTCCGCCGAAGCCAGCCGCTGCGTCACGGTCTTCAGGAAGCGGTGTTGCGAAGCCTCGCCACGACGCACCTCCAGAATGTTCAAGCCATAACGCCGCCGCACGTCCAAAGCCAAGATGGTCTGCCCCACAATGCCCGACGAGGCAACGGCCCGCAGGCGGAAAAGATTGGTACTGAGGCCATATTCTTTCACCAATTCATTCAGCGATTTACCGGTGGACGCCGTACCGCCCTGCTCCCGCTTCTTGGACAGGAACCATCGGGTCAGGGGCAACAACACGACGATGCCCGTCAGCATGCACAGCAACCCCACGGGCAAGAAAGAAAAAAAGCCCAACGGCTCGTAGCCCGCCTGGGTCAACACTTCATCAATGACCAGATTGGGCGGCGTACCGATGAGCGTCATCATGCCGCCCATGCTGCTGGCAAAAGCCAAAGGCATCAGCAAGCGGGCGGGCTGCGTGCCGGCATTGAGTGCCAGGCTCACCACAATAGGCAGCATCAAGGCCACCGTACCCGTATTGCTGACAAAGGCCCCGATGGCCGAGGTGGACAACATGACCAGCAGGAACAGCTTCAGTTCGCTTTGTCCGGCCAGCTTCAGCAGGCGCGAACTGATCATCTTGGCCAACCCCGTCTGAAAGATGGCACCCCCCACCACAAAGAGACCCACCATCATGACCACGACGGAGTTGGAGAAGCCGGACAGAGCTTCTTCGGGTGTCAGGACGTGAAACACAAGCATGGCAATAAGGGCGCACAGCGCCACGATGTCCGAACGGACTTTGCCCGAAACGAAAAGCGCTGCAGAGAGCGCCAGGATAAGCAGGGTTGTCAACATGATTGTTCAGGGATTTTTCTGTGTGCAAAGGTAACGATTTTCCGGCAGAAATCCCTCTTCCTTCCCTCCTTGTTTCCGGCGTTTGCTTCCCATAGTCCCCGCCCGTGCTTCCTATAGTCCCCGCCCGTGCTTCCTGACCTTTGCGGACACGGGCGCGGATATCCCCCTAAAAAACGCCGCATATACTTGGCTTTTTTCAGGATTCCTCTTATTTTTGTGCCATCAATGCAAAAGCTGTTTCTAATGACGAATAGATTGTTTTTTCCCCGGCAGACCTCTCTGCCCGCCAGTTTCCTCCGCACCGGCGAGACTTTTGCAGGGGGACCGGTAACCCTTAAAGGACGTTGGCCGCATGAACACGCATAGACTGACATTGCTCCTGAAGCGCCCCTTCATCTGGTTGCGCCGTTTCCGCCACCGGCGGGGCTACGGGGTACATTCACCTTTTGCCTTCGACTTCATCACCGATGTGGTCTATGAACAATCGGCCTACTACCAATACAAGGAACTGCGGGCACACGAAAAACGGCTGAAACAAGAGAAAGGCACCGACTGGCTCTACGAACCCCCCAAACTGAAGCGTTTGTTATTTCGGCTGGTCAATTATGCACAGCCCGCCACAGTGGTAGATGCCGGCCGCCTGTCCGCCTCGTCCCTCTATCTGAAAGCGGCATGCGGAAAGGCAGACTATACAGGCGCCTCAAAACTGTCCGAGCTTTTCCTGGAAGCGGATGTGCCGATAGACTTCCTCTATCTCCATGATTACCATCACCCGGACTTTGTGGAGGAGGTGTTCAAGGTCTGCGTGGCCCGCACAACGGAACGCTCTCTTTTCGTCATAGAAGGAGTCCGCTACACCCCTGCCATGACCGCCTTATGGAAACGCCTGCGGAAGCACGAACGGGTGGGCATCACCTTCGACCTCTACGACCTCGGCATCCTCTTTTTTGACAGATCGAGAAGCAAGCAAGATTATATCGTCAACTATTCACACCCATTCAGTTTATGACAACTATCCAAAAAAGCGCAGTCTATACCCGCACGGGAGATACCGGCACCACATCGCTGGTGGGGGGCGTCCGTGTGCCTAAAACACATATCCGCCTGGAAGCTTACGGCACGGTGGACGAACTCAATGCCCACTTGGGCTTGTTGGTCACCTACCTGACCGATGAGGCAGACGCCTGTTTCGTCCGGCAGATTCAGGACACACTCTTTGCCATAGGTTCCTACCTGGCCACTGACACCAGCCAAACCCATCTAAAAGAGCGAAGTATCATCACCTCCGCCCAAGTAGAAGCCTTGGAACACGAGATAGACCGGTTGGACAGTCGGCTCCCCCGGCTGACCGCCTTTGTCCTGCCCGGAGGCAGCCGCGGAGCAGCCTTATGCCACATCTGCCGAACGGTATGCCGCCGGGCCGAACGACGCATCCTGTCACTGGACTCAGAAGCGGAAGTGGCTCCCGAGTTGCAGGCATACGTCAACCGTTTGTCTGACTATTTGTTTGTTTTGTCGCGCAAAATGAACCAAGACGAGAAAAAAGGTGAAATATTTTGGCGGAATGGTTGCAAGTAACCTAAAATGTTATACATTTGCCGAAAATTTGAAAGAGGAGATATTGTAAGTACCATTTTTAATACTTAGAGACTATGTATTGGACATTGGAATTGGCTTCCAAATTGGAAGACGCACCTTGGCCGGCAACCAAGGACGAACTTATCGATTATGCCATGCGTTCGGGTGCTCCGCTTGAAGTGATTGAGAATCTCCAGGAAATGGAAGATGAGGGCGAGATTTATGAAAGCATTGAAGATATTTGGCCCGATTATCCCAGCAAAGAAGATTTCTTTTTCAACGAGGACGAGTATTAATAGCCTTCAGATAGGTTAAACAATTGAATACAAGCGCGATGAACAAAGATAATTTGTTTGTCGCGCTGGTGTTTTATGTCGTTATATGGTGCGGTTTGTTTGTCTAAATTGCAGTTTTTCTTCTCGAAAACTGGGTTTGTTTGTCTAAAATACATTACCTTTGTTTCTCCTCATGAATATTGAATTGGAAGGAAAAGCATATGGGAAGACCGAAAAGACTATATCCATTGGGCAAATACCGCCTTCGCACGCCGAAAGTAGTTGACAAGGAAAAAACCTATCCTGTCGAGTTGGAATACACTTGGAACAGGCAGGTAATCCGTAAGACAACAAATGTCTTTGTCAAGGTTGCGGACTGGAACCAGAACGGCAATCAGGGACGGGGTGAAATACGTGCAAGTCATGGCGCTGAATCCAAACGGCTTAACCAGTTATTGCTGGCACGTGTTGAACGTATAGATTCGCTACTTGCCGAATATAACGAAAAACATCCTAATCAAATAACCGCTGATGTCGTATCCGGCTTTCTTGCGGACAAACCTCTTGCGCGTCGTGATCAAGGAAAGGACTTCGTGGAGTTTACATTGGAACGTCTTTCTTCTGACTATGCAAGAAACAGAATCGGAAGGAGCCGATATGAAAACGGAAAGAGCTGCATGAATATATTCCAGACATTCCTGAGGGCTACCCGACAGGGAACCTATCGTTCTGACAGCATTTATGTAGGCGATATGACTCCGGAGTTGTTAGACAGTTATATATCGTG
>DWZE01000057.1 GCA_019118325.1 Candidatus Bacteroides intestinavium | reverse complement strand
GATTCATTTTCTTTATTGACTGATTATCCGTTATCAAAGATTATAGATCAGCAGCATCCGCGTCATCTGCGTCTAAAGAATTAAATTCCTATTTATCGTACAAACTAAATATCCACATCTACTTATATTCACCGGAAATATAGAAATGAGGATGTGCCATTTTCATTTTGACACATCCTCATGACTTCATGGATAATCTTGTTATTTCACGTTGTATCCCGTCACCACCAGCTTCGGCGCATTGCCGCGCGTATCCACGTCTTTCCAATGCACGCGCACTTCCTTCTTCTCGCCGGGCAACAGGGCGAAGTAGTTGTCCGAGTAGAAGATGGGGAGGAATTGCAGGCCGTCTTCCGCACCCACGATGTTCAGGCGGATCATCAGGGCGGGGGTGGAGGCAGTGTTCTCCAACGTCACTACGGCATGCCATTCGCCGTTGGCATCTTGCTCGTATTGCATATTGCTTTGCAAGGTCACCTTTTCCAGCTGCTTCAGGTCTTGGTAGTTGTTCTCTTCCTTGCTGCGGTGATAGAAGTTTTCGGAAATCACCCGGTCGCCTTCCTTCAGCGTCAGCTTGATGAAGTGTACCTTGGTCAGGTTGTCGGGGAATTGCAGTTTGATGCATTTCTCGGTGGTGTCTTCCTGGCTATTCACCCGGGCTTCGCCTTCCCAGGCCACGCTGGCGTCCATGTTCAGTACCTCGGCGTGTGCCGTGAGTCCGGTGTGTGCTCCGGCGTGGTAGTTGACTACCTCCACTTCATCCGTGGCGGGATTCCACTGGATGTGCAACGGTTCGCACGCTTTCTTGATGCCGAAGTAGGCAGCCGTAGGCTCGAAGTAATAGTCATAAGTCTGCCAGACCATCGACGGCCAGCACGAATGGCTCATCCACATCAACAGGCCCATGCGGTGCTTGCTGCGCGACTCGAAGAGGCTGCGGTGTCCGTCGTAGTTGACCCATTGGGCCAATTCGGTGAACTCCTTGGCGCTTTGCGGTTGGCCATAGCCTTGGGCAATGATTTCGTTGAACGAAGTGGCGCCTTGCGCACCTTCCAAGGTATAATCATGCATGCCCCATTCGTCGGATTGCGGCCAGATGCCCTCGGGCGAATAAGTGCGTTGGAAGCTCTCGTAGGTCATCACGTTGGGCATGCCTCGTTCGCTATGGAACTTGTCGTTGCCCGTTTCCAGCGTGAAGTAGGTCTTGGCGGGCAACATCCGATAGGGTCCATGTCCGCTCACTACGTCATCGGCCGAGCTGGAGATGTAGTGGAGGCCCGGATGCTCTTCCTTCACGATCTGGCGCAGGGCTTTGTCGATGTTCGCAGGGGGATATCCTTCGTTGCGCCCGCAATAGATGCCGATAGAGGCATGGCTGCGGATGCGGTTCACGTAGTCCCGGGCATTGGCGATGAACATGTCGGAATAGTACGGGTCGGGACCGTCGGCGGGATTGGCCAGCCAGAAGTCTTGCCATACCATGATGCCGTATTTGTCGCAGGCTTCATACAGTTCCTCGTCGCCGGTCATGCCTACCCAGTTGCGCAGCATGGTGAAGTTCATGTCTTTGTGGTAAGCCACGGCGGTTTCGTATTCCCGTCCGCGATAATTGAGGTTCACCTCGCTGAATCCCCAGTTGCCGCCCATGCCGATGAACCGGCGTCCGTTGATGTAGAGGTTCAGCACATGGTTGTCTTCATTGAAGTCCATCTGGCGGATACCTACCTTGAAGTCTTCCTCGTCGGAGATTTTTCCATCTATCTTGAACGTGAAATTGGCGTCATACAGATAAGGTTCGCCATAGCCGTTGGGCCACCACAGGCGCGGGTTCTTCAGCTGGAGTTGCGGGAATTGCCGGGCTTCGAACCGCACTGCCTTCTCTTCATGGGCCGCCAGCTTGACGGGCTGTTCGAAGGTGATGTCGCCCACCTGTCCGGACAATATGCCTTCCACTTCCTCGTCGGCATGGTTCTTCACGATGATTTCCGGGGTCAGCGTGGCTTGCGTGGTGTCGGGCAGGGCCAAGGCCGTTTGTACGAAGGGATCCTGGAGGGTGACTTTCCCGGTGCTGGTGAGCTTGACGTCATTCCAGATGCCGATGTTGCGTCCGCGCACTGTAGGAATCCAGTCCCAGCCGATGGTGGCATGGAAAGTCGGGTTGTCCGCTCCCAGGATGCCTCCGTTGAAGTCCGTGCTCTGCTTGTTCTTTTCCTTGATGGCGCCGATGTGTTCGTTCTTGATGATTTCCACGGCCAGTACGTTCTTGCCTTCCTTCAGGAGGTCCGTCACGTCAAACTGCCCGCGGATGAAGGCACCTTCCAGGCGTCCGGCTTTCTGTCCGTTCAGGTAGACATTGGCTTTCCAGTTGATGCCGTCGAAGTTCAGCGTCACGCAATCGCCCTTGAAGCCTTGCGGCACTTCAAACTCGTTGCGGTACCAGAAGTTGGAGTTGAAGAAGGATTCGGACGATACCAGTTGGTTGTCCGCATAATTGAGATCGGGCAGGGCGCCTGCCTTGATATAGCTGCCCAATACCGTGCCGGGCACCGTGGCCACCACCCATCGTGTGGGTTGATAGTCCGGCGTGGAGATCACTTCTCCGCTCTCTGCCACTTCGGATGCCCGTTGCACCTGCCAGTTTCCGCCGGCCAGGTTCATTTCCCCGTCGGCAATGGCGGGCATGGGTGCAGGCTGGGGCACCAGGCCTCCGCGGCCCATCACTTCTACCTCGCTCAGCATGTAGGGTTGTCCGTTGGCCGATTCTTCCATCAGGATGCGCACGAATCTTCCCTTTCCCTGCACGTCCAGGACATCGTTTGGCGTATCCCCGCCCGGAAGTTCGCAAAGGTCCTGCCAATCCTTGGCATTGTCCGAGGCTTGTATCTTGCCCTTCACGGCCTTGTTGATCCAGTGCAGGTTAATCTTGTCGAAGGTCGAGCGCGAACCCAGGTCCACACAGAGCCATTCCGTGCCGCCGGTGGCGCTCATCCAGGTGCTGGTGAAGAATTGCGAGGGTTTCAGGTTCACCTCTCCGTCCTGGTTGGCGAAGGCTATTTCGTGGAAGATCCATTCGTACGCGCCTTTCATCTTCAGGTGGATGCGGTAATAGGAGTAGGGGGCTTCCTTCGGGAAGTTGAACGTCTCGTTCAGCCGGCGTACAGGCATGGAGATGTCGCCCGTCTGCTTGTTGGGGTCGTTCACGGTGATGCGTCCCGAAGAGGCTTTGCCGGGCAGGCCGCTTCCCTTGTGGCTGTCCAGCACGGTCCATTCCTGACCGTCGTTCGAGCCTTCCCACGTCATTTCATACCCGCCCTGGGCCACCTGGTCGTCAAAGGCCAGTGTGCCGGTGATGGTGGCCCGGCCGATGGTTTTCGTATAGTTCTTCAGGGAGAATTGGAAATAGGTGTCTTCGCCCTGCACGTTGTTTCGCGAATACGGGCCTCCGTCTATCATCCATTCCCTTTCCCGTTTGGGCTTGTCGCCTGCGGGGGTGGAGAGCGCCAGGTAGCGGGGTTGTTCTTCCGTCACGATGCCGTCCGTCGCCAGTTGGGCAGTCAGGTTGTAGTCATAAGCCGAAGATTGCGTGGTGGCACGCATCCAGGCCAGGTTGCGGTACTCATTGGCATCCGGGAGCAACTCCGGCGAGAAATCCTCTTTCGGGTTTCCCGGATAAACGCCGATCCCGCGGGTGTAGTAGTCCGAGCGGACGAATGATTCCGATGACTGGTTTGTGCCGGAACATCCGGTCAGGGACAGCAAAGCCCCGATTCCGCACCACAAGGAGAAGGTGTTCTTTTTCATTTCTATGGTATGAGTTGTTAAACAATTTGTGGCGAAGATACGGGATTTTTGGCAGTTGTACAACCGAATGGAAGTTTTTCCTAATTTTGCATCCGGAAAAATCAGCAAAACACATGCAAATGAGACTCACCTACCTCTTCCACAGCGGCTTTTCCCTCGAGACGGACACCTGTCTCCTGGTGTTCGACTATTGGATGGACCCTGCCCGTGTCATGCCCCGTCTGCTGGAGTCGGGCAAGCCTCTTTATGTCCTGGCCAGCCATTTTCACGAAGACCATTTCTCGCCCCGGATTTTCACCTGGAAGGAACAGCGGCCGGATATCACTTATATCTTGTCCAAGGATATCCTCAAGCACCGCAGGGCATGCCGCGAGGCGGCCGATGCCTGGCTGGCCAAAGGGGCCGTCTGGCAGGACGAACATGTCCGGGTCACCGCTACCGGCAGTACCGATAGCGGTGTATCCTGGGTGGTAGAAGTAGGGGACCGGCGTATCTTCCATGCCGGCGACTTGAATAACTGGTATGCCCGTTTCCTGACCGAGGATTACCGGGGAGGCCTGGTGCACAGCGAGGAATTCGGCATGGACATCGACCCCGCCCGCGAGGAGAAGCGGTACCTGGGCGAACTGAAGGACATCCGCAAGGTGGCCGAAGGCTTCGACCTCGTGATGTTCCCCGTGGACGGGCGCATCGGAAACGGCTATACGCGCGGCGCCCGCCAGTTCATCGAACGCTTCCGGGTAGGGCTGTTCGTCCCCATGCACTTCGTGGCCTGCGGTTTTGAGTCTGCCTGGCGGATGCAGGAGTTTACCGATGCGCAGGACATACGCTTCTGGCGTATCGGCAGGGCGGGGGAGAGTATGGAGTTATAGGGCCCGTTTCCGTCGTCCTTGTCCGGAGATATCACCGCTCTCGCCCGGAGATATCACCGTCCTTGCCCGCAGATATCCCCGTCCTTGCCCGCGGATATCTCCGTCCGTGGCCCCCTTCATGCGGTGGGTCCTTGCTTTAAATTCTGCAAACGGAGACGGTCCTGAGCTTGCGGTGTTTTCAGCTGCGCTACTCCGCCCTGTGGCCGGAAAAGCCGGGATATTCCGTCATTCTGCGAAAAAGGGAGCCTCTCCTTGTGCTTCGATTCCCCGTTAACCCTTATCTTTGTGCCCGCAAACCTAACGATTGAGCATTTATGAACGAAAAGAACACGGGAGCGGACTTAAAATCCGCAACCGACGGTGGCGACAAGAAGTTGTACATCGAGACGTATGGCTGCCAGATGAACGTGGCAGACAGCGAGGTGATTGTCTCAGTGATGAAAATGGCGGGCTATGACACGGCCCCGTCGGCGGAAGAGGCCGATGCCATATTCCTGAATACCTGCTCCGTGCGCGACAATGCCGAGCAGAAAATCCTGAACCGCCTGGAGGCGCTCCGTGCGCTCCGCAAGAAGCGTCCGCACCTCATCGTGGGCGTGGTGGGCTGCATGGCCGAGCGGGTGAAGGACGAACTGATAGAACGTCATGGCGTGAACCTGGTGGCAGGCCCGGACGCCTACCTGTCCTTGCCGGACCTGATGGCGGCGGCCGAGGCGGGCGAGAAGGCCATCAACGTGGAGTTGTCCACCACGGAGACCTATCGCGACGTGGTGCCGCGGCATATCGGCGCGGCGCGCATATCGGGCTTTGTGTCCATCATGCGCGGGTGCAACAATTTCTGCACCTACTGCATCGTGCCCTATACCCGGGGACGGGAGCGCAGCCGCGACGTGGAGAGCATCCTGCGCGAGGCCCGCGACCTCCGGGAGCACGGCTTCCGGGAAGTCACCCTGCTGGGGCAGAACGTCAATTCCTACCGTTTCACGCGCGAAGACGGGACGGTCATCACCTTCCCCGACCTGCTTCGCACCGTGGCCCGCGCCGTGCCCGACCTGCGCGTGCGCTTCACCACCTCGCATCCCAAGGACATGAGCGACGAGACCCTGCACGTCATTGCCGAGGAGCCCAACGTGTGCCGCCACATCCACCTGCCCGTGCAGAGCGGCAGCAGCCGCATCCTGAAGCTGATGAACCGCAAGTACGACCGCGAATGGTACCTGGAGCGCGTGGCGGCCATCCGCCGCATCATCCCCGACTGCGGCCTCAGCACCGACATCTTCTGCGGCTTTCCGGGCGAGACGGAGGAGGACCACCGGCTATCCTTGTCCCTGATGGAGGCCTGCCGTTACGATTCGGCCTTCATGTTCAAGTATTCCGAGCGTCCGGGCACGTATGCCTCCCGTCATTTGCCGGACGATGTGCCCGAAGAGGTGAAGATCCGCCGCCTCAATGAGATCATCGCCCTCCAGAACCGCCTGTCCGCCGAGGCGAATGCCCGTTGCGTGGGCCGGACGTATGAAGTGCTGGTGGAAGGCGTGTCCAAGCGCAGCCGCGAGCAGCTCTTCGGCCGCACGGAGCAGAACCGCGTGGTGGTGTTCGACCGCGGCACGCACCGCATCGGCGACCGTGTGCAGGTGCGGGTGACGGAGAGCAGCTCGGCGACGCTGAAGGGGGTAGAGGTGTAAATCTGTTCCGTTATCTATTTTGAATAACTTCTTTTCATAGCCGCGTGTCAGGGTCTTGCGGTTGTATGCTTCTTGCCAGCCTCCGTGCCGTAGCCCTGTCCGGCTTTCCTGTCCCCGTTTTAGGCAATTGCGGAACGCAGAAGACCTGTTTGGGCCGCCAATACGGGGGCAGGGCAGCGATGGCGGGGGGCAGGAGCGGATGGTCTGCGGGAACATTCTCTACCAGCAGTACGATGCGCTCGCCAAACTTGGCATCGGGCACGGAGGTGATGGCGAAGGGGAAAGGCAGGTGGGGGCGCAGGGCATCTTCCACCTGCTCGATTTGCACCTTCACGCCGCCCGTGTTGATGGTGTTGTCCCGCCGGCCCAGGATGCGGAAGCGGCCTTGGGTGTCGAACTCCACCAGGTCGTTGGTGACCAGCAGGTCCGGATTGACGGCCGGGGCATGGATGGCCAGCGTGCCTTCCGGGCTTGTGGAGATGCGGACGCCGGGGAAGGGAGTGTACCACGCCGAGGCTTGCGGGCCGTTGAGGCGGCGCATGGCGATGTGGGACAGCGTTTCGGTCATGCCGTAGGTGCTCCACACGGCGTGGGGGAAGTCCTGCAAGGCTTCGGACATGGAGGCGTCGATGCTGCCCCCGCCGATAATCAGTTGGCGGATGTCCTTCAGCAAGGCCCGTTCGGCAGGCACCTGGAGGGCGTTGAACACTTGCATCGGTATCATGGCGGCAAAGGCGGGTGCTTCGTGCAACGCTTTCAGCGGATGCCCGGAGGGGGTGACGGGCAACAGATTCAGTCCGGACACCAGGGCACGCACCACGACCATCTTTCCGGCGATGTATTGCAGGGGCATGCAGAGGAGGGCGGCGTCGCCCCGGCGCAGGCCCAGGAAGTCCACGGTCATCATGGCCGAGGCCATCATGCGGCGTTTCTCCACCCGCAGTTCCTTGGGCGTGCCGGTGGAGCCGGAGGTATGTACGCACACGGTGTCCGAAGCGTCGAACCATTCGCGGAGGAAGGCGGCCAGGCAGGCGTGGAAACTGTCCGGGCCGTAGCGGTGGCAAAAGTCTTCGTAAAGACGGTGGCGGCAATCGGCGGCCGTGTAGGTCCGGCCGTCCAGGGTGACGGTCTGGCTTTCTATGTCGGTGATGAAATGAGTCATGTGATTGAAAACTTATTCAAACAATTCCTGTAATTTCTTTTGTAACATTTTTTTGTCCGGTAACTGTGTCTGATATTCGGCAACCATTGTTGGGGACAAAGATCTGCTCAATGCGTACTCTACTACTTCGTTGTCTTTGTCTTTACACAATAGGATGCCGATACTTGGATTCTCATTGGGTTTTCTTACATCTCTGTCAAGGGCTTCCAAATAAAAATCCAATTAGCCGATATATTCAGGTCTGAATTTGTCCGCTTTCAGTTCGAAGGCTACAAGGCATTGCAAACCACGATGGTAAAACAACAGATCAATATAGAAGTCGCTGTTTCCTACTTGTACTCTATACTCTTCGTCGACAAATAGGAAATCTTTTCCGAGCTCC
The DNA here is from genome assembly GCA_019118325.1 of Candidatus Bacteroides intestinavium. Lineage (GTDB taxonomy): Bacteria > Bacteroidota > Bacteroidia > Bacteroidales > Bacteroidaceae > Bacteroides > Bacteroides intestinavium. Next base: position 36,370 of record DWZE01000057.1, on the reverse strand, counting down.
AAGATAAAGTCTTTCATCTGTTTGACAAGTCCTTTTTTCAGGCAATGTTCATTATGTCTGGCGGGCAAGCCCAAGAACTCCAAAATGTAATTGTCTCTGAAATTGGCAGTAATGTCCGGATGCAGTTCTTTTGCCGATGCTGAAAGCTTTATATCGTTAAGCATGGTCCTCTCGTACAAACCGCTGCTGATTTGCCGTTCCAATTCTCTGGTTGAGTAATGCTCGCGAATGGTCAGTTGCAGATAGAATTCTCTTTCTTCCATGGTTTTAGCCCTGCTCATGATGCTGAGATTATGTGTCCAGCTAATTTCTCTCAGCAGTGCTGAGAGTTTTGGAGAATCTTTGTAAGTCTCGTAGAACTGTTTCATCCGCCACAGGTTTTTGTCTGAGAATCCTTTAAGGGTAGGCTCTTTCCTTTTTAAATAATCCGCCAGTTCTTTTACGACAGATTCTCCCCATGTGGACGATTCTATTTGGGCACTTATATAGTGTCCGACATTCCAATAAAGATTTATCAATTCCTTATTGACGACTTTCACCGTGTCATATCGCGCTTGCTTGATAAGCCGGACAATGTCTTCAAATGTTGTATCTTTATCTATATCCATGGCTCATAATTGCAGAAAGTTCAGCAAATCCGGTTCCTGTCCGTCGTTCCGGCACCAGAGGCAGTCGCCCTCGATGTGCAGCGGATAGTCTACGTTGTCCGTGAAGAGCAGTCCCGTGCCCAGTCCCTGCGGCATCCGGGGGTGCAGCGTGGCCGTCCATTGGGCGATGGCGTTCAGTCCCACGTTGGTTTCCAGGGCCGAGGTCACCCAGGAGCCGATGCCTCGCCCGGTAGCCAGGTCCATCCATTCCTTGGCTCCGTGGAGGCCGCCGTGCAGGGAGGGCTTCAGGATGATGTATTGCGGGCGGATGGTGTCCAGCAGTTCCGCCTTGCGGGCGGGGTCGTTCACGCCAATCAGTTCTTCGTCCAGGGCGATGGGGAAGGGCGTGTCGGCACAGAGCGCGGCCATTTCCTTCCATTGCCCGGCGCGGATGGGCTGCTCGATGGAGTGCAGGCAGAAGCGGCTGAGTATCTCCAGCTTCTGCCGGGCGTCGGCGGGCGAGAAGGCCCCGTTGGCATCCACGCGCAACTCCACTTCCCGGGGTGAGAAGCGTTGGCGCACGCGCTCCAGCAGGGCTACTTCGCGGTCGAAGTCGATGGCGCCTATCTTCAGCTTGATGCAGCGAAAGCCCAGCTTCATCTTCTCTTCCAGTCGTCGGGCCATCTCGTCGAAGTTGCCCATCCAGATGAGGCCGTTGATGGGGATGCCTTCCTCCCCGGCGGCAAAGGGGGTGGGGAAGAAGCGCACGCCTCCCGCTTGCAGGTGGAGGAGCGCGGTCTCCAGCCCGAAGAGGACGGAGGGGTAGGGGCGCAGGGCGTCGTAGTCGATGCGGCCTTCTGCTTCGAAGGTCCGGCACAGCCGGGTCAAGATGTGTTCGTAGTCAGGTAGTGCGTCGCAACTCAGGTCGGGCAGGGGGGCGCATTCGCCCACGCCGTAGCGTCCGCTGTCGGTGTCGGTGAGCAGCAGGTACCACACCTGGCGGGTGTGGTAGACGCCGCGCGAGGTGCCTGCCGGCTGCTTGAAGTGCAGGGTCTTGGGGATAATCTGTAGGTTATATTTCATTGTTCTGTTTTTAGGTTGGATTTACCTTGGCTGGACGGAGGCGGCGCCTTGGCTGGACGAAGGCAGTGCCTTGGCTGGACGGAGGCGGTGCCAATGTCCATAGGTGGCAATGCCAACGTCCATAGGTGGCAAACGGGTGTCCGTTCAGGGGAACTTGGGATATTTCGACCAGTCGGGCTTGCGTTTCTCCAGGAAGGCGCGGCCGCCCTCCTGGGCTTCTTCCGTCATGTAGTAGAGCATGGTGGCGTCTCCGGCCAGTTCCTGGATGCCGGCCTGTCCGTCCAGTTCGGCGTTCAGCCCGGCCTTGATCATGCGCAGGGCCAGGGGGCTGTGCTGCATCATGGTCTCGGCCCACTCCACCATTTCGTCTTCCAGGCGGTCGAGGGGCACCACTTTGTTGACCAGTCCCATCTCCAGGGCTTCCCGGGCGGAATACTGGCGGCAGAGGAACCAAATCTCCCGCGCCTTCTTCTGTCCGACGATGCGGGCCAGGTAGGACGAGCCGAACCCGGCATCAAAGCTGCCCACGCGGGGGCCTGTCTGCCCGAAGATGGCATTCTCCGAGGCGATGGTCAGGTCGCATACCACGTGCAGGACGTGGCCGCCGCCGATGGCATAGCCGTTGACCATGGCGATGACGGGTTTGGGCAGGGAGCGGATCTGTTTCTGTACGTCCAGCACGTTGAGGCGGGGCACTCCGTCGGTGCCGACATAGCCGCCGTGTCCCTTCACGTGCATGTCGCCTCCGGAGCAGAAGGCCTTGTCGCCCGCGCCGGTCAGGGCCACCACGTTGATGTCCTGGCACTCGCGGCAATAGTAGAGGGCGTCGCTGATTTCTGCCGTGGTCTTCGGGGTGAAGGCGTTGCGGTAGCGGGGCCGGTTGATGGTGATCTTGGCAATGCCGTTGTAGTAGTCAAAAAGAATATCTTCGTATTCTTTGATGGTTTTCCATTCTCTCATATCTGTTGTTGTTTTGGGGTGTAAAAATGATAATTTATCGGTGTGATTCTTTAGACGCAGATGACGCAGATTCATTTTCTTTATTGACTGATTACCCATTATCAAAGATTATAAATCAGCGGTATCAGCGTCATCTGCGTCTAAAGAATTAAATTCCTATTTTATGTACGTTTGATGCCATGATAGTATTCCCTCAGCAGCCGCACATCGCTGTCCTTGTCCGTGAAGACCTCCAGCAGCAGGGGGCGTTCGGCAGGGGCGGCTTCCGTAAACCGGGGCAGCAGGGCGGCCAGTTCCTTGCCGTTGTGTGCCGACAGGTAGTCGAAGCCGCTGTCCTTGGCCCAGCCTTGGGCATGGGTTTGGTGCGTGCCCAAGACGAAATGCCGGTTCTGGTCGGAGAGTTGCAGGCCGGGCAGGGCGTTGAATATCTCGCCCCCGCCGTTGTTGAGCAGCAGGATGCGTACATTTGCACCGCAATGCGGGTTCCATAGGGCATTCATGTCGTAGAAGAAGCTGAGGTCGCCGATGAAGACAAAGTTCAGCCGGCCGGAGGCGGTGGCATAGCCCACGGCGGCGGAAAGCGAGCCTTCGATGCCGTTGGTGCCGCGGTTGGAGAGCACTTCCACGCCGTCGGGCAGGGGGAACAACTGGGCGTAGCGCACCACGGAACTGTTGGCCAGGTGCAGGGCGCAAGGGGCAGGCAGGCGGCGGATGACCTCGCCGATGGCTCCCATCTCCGAATAGGGGAACTCGGGCGTGGGAATGGCATGGGACAGGCTTGTCCAGCGGCGGGCATAGTCAGCCGTTTCTTCACAGGGGGCGGGCAGCGCTTGACGGAAGAAGTCTGCCGGTTCCGCTTCTATCAATACGGTCAGGGCGCCGAAGAGGTCGGCCACTTCGCCCGAGGGGGCAATGTGCCAATGTTCCGCGGGGGGATAGCTCCGCAGGTATTGTTTCAGCCGTTTGGAGAGGACGTGTCCGCCACAGGTGATGACGAGATCGGGGCGCATCGCTTGCTTCGTTTCCGCACTCAGGGCGGACAACAGGGGCTCGGCGTTGCGGATGGCCGCGCCGGGGTAATTGGCCGGATGGGAAGCGAAGCACGCAAAGGTGCCCTCCGGATTCGTGGGGGGCAGGTCGCCGGGATTGCCTTGCCCGATGAGCAGCATCCGGCGGGGGAATTGCTTCAGGCGTTCGGCCAGTTCCTCGAAGTGGTTGGTCCGGCGGGTGATGACCCGTGCGGAAGGCAAAGTCTTGACAGGGCAGTCGAAGAATGGCTCGCTGATGGGGACATTGATATGCACGGGTCCCCGTCCGTGGTGCTCGGCTTCCAGCAGGGCTTCGTTGATGAGGCGGTTGCAATGCCATTCGTCCTCTTCCGTCTGTACTTCGGGCAGGCTGACGGATTTCTTCACCAACGGGCCGAATACGCCGGGTTGGGGCAGGGTCTGTCCGTCCATCTGGCCTATCCAGGCTGCCGGTCGGTCGGCGGAGATGATCACCAGCGGTACTTGGCGGTAATAGGCCTCGGCCACGGCGGGATGCAGGTTCAGCAGGGCAGAGCCGGAGGTGCAGCAGACGGCAGCGGGCCGGTTGTCGTGCAGAGCAAGTCCCAGGGCGAAGAATCCGGCACTGCGTTCGTCCGTCACGGCATAGCAGGTGAATGAGTCGGGCATGGCCGCGAAAGTGCGCACCAGGGGGATATCCCGGCTGCCCGGGCAGAGCACGATTTTCCGGATGCCGTGGGCGGTCATGAGTGCGGCCAGTTGCAGGATGCTTTTTTTATCTGTGAACACGATAGGTAGCGATTAGTGGTTATCACTGCTTTTCTTATGGTTTCCATCTTATGTCGGGTTTCCTCCCATTCCAGTTCTTCCACCGAAGAGGGCAGGATGCCGCCGCCGGCGTAGAGTGTGGCCTTCCCGTCCGACAGGTGCATGCAGCGCAGGTTGACGTAGAGGGCGGTTTGCCCGTCGTCGGGGTTCAGCCACCCGATGATGCCGGCATAATAGCTGCGGTTGTGGCCTTCGTTTTGCAGGATAAAGTCATACGCGGCTTGTTTGGGCAGGCCGCATACGGCGGGGGTGGGGTGCAGTTGGTGCAAGACGTCGCCCAGGTGAGTGGTGCGGTCCATGTGGAAGTAGAAGTCGGTCTTCAGGTGCATCACCTGGCCGGCTCGGGCGGTGTAGGGGCCTTCTTCCTTTACGTCGGCACCGATGCTTTGGAGGGTTTCGCGCAGGTAGGTGCTGACCAAAGCCTGTTCCTCGCGGTTCTTGGTGCCCCATTCTTCCGGCATGCCTTCGTTGACGACGGGCATGGTGCCTGCCAGCGACACCGTATGCCAGCGGTCCTGCTCTTCGCTCAGGATGATTTCCGGCGTGCTGCCTATCCAGGTGCCTGTCACGGGGGTATGCACCAGCGATATCATCATGCGCGGATAGTTGTTGCAGGCGTTGATAAAGGTGGCCAGCGGGGAGAAGCCCGCGGGCAAGTCCATATCCTCACTGCGCGCGAGCACCAGTTTCTGGAAGATGCCCTGGCGCAGGGGGGTGATGAAGCGGCTGAAGGCTTCGGCATAGGCCCGGCGGCTATCTTTCGCGTAGGCGGTGTCATTGTTTGGCGGAGTCATGGCCTCCGAGGCACTTTCCCAATCGGCCAGTGTCTCTTTGATTTCCGGCCATCCTTTGGCCACCCTGTCCGGGCGGATGAGCACGATGGGTTGACGGTTGTCCGCGTGAAACGGGGCCAGGACAAATCCCGTCTTCCCGTTCAGGTCTTGCAGGCGGGCATACGTGTCGGGGTTGCCTTCGCGTTGGAGCACCAGGACGGGCTGTTCCTTCCACGGGAGGCGGTAGAGGGCCAAGCAGGCGTTGCTGTACGTCAGCCCGTCTATCAGTTTGTGCAAATGGTTTTCGGGTATATTCATTCTGCAAAATTACACATTTCCGCAGATAAGGCGTATGCGAAGCGGGCATTTTCTTGCGAAGGCTTCCCTTTTTGTCGGGGCGCTTTCCTTTGGCGGCTTCGGGGGAAGGTAGTGGGCGGAAAGAGGAGGATATGCCGGCTATCCATTGTGGAACAGCCTCATGGAGAGGCCATAGGCGGGGATATCTGCGTGCACGGGCGGGGATATCCGCGTGCACGGGCGGAGATATCTGCGGATACGGGCGGAGATATCCGCGCCCATGGGCAGGGGATTTTCCGGAAAAACAAGGAAATATCGCAAGCGTCAAACTGTCTCCGTTTAATGGAAAGTGCCGTGCCCTTTGTCTGAAAACGGGGGCTTATCGGGGCTTGGAAAGTGTTTTTTTTGCGTATATTTGTAGGCAAGTTTTCTGTTTCCAGGGAATGCTGCAAGGAAAGGCGCTGATGGGCGACCGTTTCCGGACATGGCTACATGATTGCTAACATATATAAGTAGATGTTGAAAATTAATTTATATGATGTGTGCCTGTCATGTTGAGCGGAGCGAAGCGAAGTCGAAACATCTCCAGAAAGACACGATCCCCTTGGGCAGTGCATGTAGTGAGATTCTTCGACTACGCCCTACGGGCTTCGCTCAGAATGACAGATACGTCGATAGTATAAACTAAATAGGAATGATTACTTAATATCTGTGAATTATGAGAATCGTACCGAAAAGCATTTCCCTGTGTTGGGGGCTGACGATTTGCTTGTCGTTGGCGGCACAGGAGAAGGACATTTACCATAAGGGATGGATTGATTTCAACAAGAACGGCGCAAAGGACGTGTATGAGGACCCGCAGGCTGACACCGAGGCACGCATTGACGACCTGATGCGTCAGATGACGCTGGAGGAAAAGGCCGGTCAGCTGCTGGTGCAGCTGGGGTGGCCGCAGTATGAACGTCAGGGCGAGGAACTGAGGCTGACGGAAGAGGCCGAAAAGGTACTGGTGAAACAAGGAAGCGGCGGCTTGTGGGGATTCATGCGGGCCGACCCGTGGACGCAGAAGACGCTGACCAACGGGCTGAACCCGCAGAAAGCCGTGGAAGCCACCAATCTGTTGCAACGCTATTGCATCGAACATACCCGGCTGGGCATCCCGGTCCTGTTGTCTGAGGAGTGTCCGCACGGACACATGGCCATCGGGGCGACCTCGTTTCCTACGGGCATCGGGCAGGCCTCTACGTGGAATCCGGACTTGCTGCGCCGGATGGGTGAAGCCCAGGCCACGGAAATCCGGAAGCAGGGCGGGCACATAGGCTATGGCCCGGTGATGGACTTGGCCAGGGATGCCCGGTGGTCCCGCGTGGAAGAAGGCTTCGGCGAAGACCCTTACCTGTCCGCACAGCTGGGCATGGCTGTGGTGCGCGGCATGCAGGATAATCCGGATTGTCCCGTGATATCTACCGTGAAGCATTTTGCAGCTTATGGCGTTACGGAAGGCGGACACAACGGCGGCTCGACCCACATGGGCGAGACGGAATTGAACGAGCAGATTCTGCCTCCGTTTCGTAAATTGGCGGAAGCCGACATGGGTTCGTTGATGGCTTCTTATAATGAGATAGACGGCGTGCCTTGCACGGGAAACCGGCATCTGCTGACGGAAATATTGCGGAAATCCTGGAATTTTGAAGGACTCACCGTGTCCGACCTGTATTCGATAGACGGATTGACGGGGAGTGGCGTGGCGGCCAGCCTGAAAGATGCGGCGCGGATAGCCATTCTTGCCGGGGTGGAGACCGACCTGGGCGGCCAGGCCTATCAGCATCTGCCCGAACTGGTGAAAGAGGGGGCGGTGCCGGAGAGCGTGGTGGATGCCGCCGTGCGGAGGGTGCTTCGCTTGAAATTCCGGTGGAATTTGTTTGATGCTCCCTTCTTGGACGGGAAAGATGCGCTGACCGCCGAAGAACTGGCCGCGCATCGGAGCCTGGCACGTGAGATAGCCCGCCAGTCCATCGTTTTGCTGAAGAACGAGAAGGGGGTGTTGCCCTTGCGGAAAGACCTCCGTTCGATAGCCGTGATAGGTCCCAATGCGGACGCTCCCTACAACCTGTTGGGCGACTATACGGCGCCGCAGGCTGAAGGAAGTGTGGTGACGGTGCTCGACGGCATCCGGGCTGCGGTGTCTCCGGCTACGGTAGTGAACTATGCGAAGGGCTGTGCCATCCGCGATATGTCCGGCGAGGGGCTGGCGGAGGCCAAGGCCGTTGCCGAAAAGAGCGACGCCATCGTGCTGGTGCTGGGCGGCTCGAGTGCGCGCGACTTTTCTTCCGAGTTCGAGAAAACCGGTGCCGCCAAGGCCAGCCAGAACGAAGTGAGCGACATGGAGAGCGGCGAGGGAAATGACCGTAGGACCTTGGAACTGCTGGGGCGGCAGAATGAACTGCTGGAGCTGATGAAAGCCACGGGCAAGCCGCTGGTGGTGGTGCTGGTCAAGGGGCGTCCCCTGGCCGTGAAGTCGTGCAAGGAGCAGGCCGATGCCTTGCTGGATGCCTGGTATCCGGGCGTGGAAGGCGGCAATGGCATTGCCGACGTGCTGTTTGGCGACTACAACCCGGCAGGACGGTTGCCTGTGTCGGTACCGGAGACCGTGGGCCAGGTTCCCGTCTATTATAACCATCACCGCGGCCAAAACCGTGGTAACTATGTGGAAGGCACGGGCCAGCCGCTTTATCCCTTCGGCTACGGCTTGAGCTATACGACCTTTGCCTATGAGCACTTGGAGGTTATTCCCGAAGCAGATGCTGTCCGGGTGAAGGTGCGGGTAAGGAATACCGGCGCAAGGGATGGTGACGAGGTGGTGCAGGTGTATGTGCAGGACCGGGTGGCTTCCCATGTCAAACCCGTGAAGGAACTGAAGGCTTTCCGGCGCGTCGGCATCAAGGCCGGCGAGGCGCAGGAACTGGAGTTGCTCATCGACAAGAAGGACCTGGAGGTGTACCAAGGCTCAGGTGTCTGGAGATTCGAGCCCGGTGACTTCCGGATTTGGGTCGGAGGGTCTTCTGATTCCCTCCCGTTGGAGCAGGTGGTGTGGCTGGAAGAGTGATTCTGGTTAAATCTCCTTAACGCATATCCTATAACTCATATTTTATTTATTACTTTGCGCCAAATTTAGGTGTATTGCGGCCCCTGCGTCCGGCGGGGACCGCAAAATCTTTTTCCTCTGAGCTGACACGTGATGAATAGAGTCTTCCTAAAATCCTGCCCCCTGTGCGGGAGCGCGCAACTGGAACGCACGCTGACGTGTGTGGACCATACGGCTTCGGGCGAGGCATTCCACTTGTACCGCTGCCGGGATTGCGGCTTCCTCTTCACACAAGACTTTCCCGCAGAGGCGGAGATCGGACGCTATTACGAAACCCCCGACTATATCTCGCATTCCGATACCCGGCATGGAGTGGTGAATACCGTCTACCACTGGGTACGCGCCTACATGCTGGGCCGTAAGGCACGGCTGGTGATGCGCGAGGCCCACCGCACGACGGGACGCCTGTTGGACATCGGTACCGGGACCGGCTACTTTGCCCATGCCATGGCCGGACGAGGCTGGCAGGTGAGAGCCGTGGAGAAGAACGCCGGTGCGCGTGTCTTTGCCAAGGAACATTTCGGGCTGGATGTCCTGCCCGACCATGTGTTGCCGACATTGACAGACGGGGGATTCGATGTCATCACCCTGTGGCATGTGCTGGAGCACCTGGAACACCTGGACGAAACGTGGGAGCAGTTGCGCCGTCTGCTTGACGCGAAAGGCGTGCTCATAGTGGCGGTGCCTAACTGTTCGTCGTTCGATGCGCGCAAGTACGGTCCTCATTGGGCGGCCTACGACGTGCCGCGCCATTTGTGGCATTTCACGCCCGATACCATCCAGCGTTTCGGAGCCAAACACGGATTTATCCTGGCCGGACGCCATCCCATGCCTTTCGATGCTTTCTACGTATCCATGCTGACGGAGCGATATATGCACCACCGTCTGCCCTTCTTGCGCGGACTGCTGACGGGCGTGTGGGCATGGTTCAGCGCGTTGGCGAAGAAGGAGCGCAGCAGCTCCATGATTTATGTGTTCCGGAAGAAAAAAGAAAGTTGAACGGAGAGGCGGGAACTATGGGAAAGAGAAACGGAAATAACGCGGTACCGACGTTCGACATGCAGTTCGTGACGGCTGTCATCAGCACTACGCTGGTCCTGCTGTTGCTGGGCATGGTGCTGTTTTTTGTGCTGGCGGCCCGCAACCTGTCGGTGTATGTGCGCGAGAATATCAATTTCTCTTTGGTACTGGACGACCGGATGGAGCAGCGCGATGTGTTGCGCTTGCAGCGTTCGCTGGAGAAGCAGCCTTTCGTGAAGGAAATTGCATATATTTCGAAGGAAGACGCGCTGAAGGACTATGTGCGCGATATGGGCATTGACCCGCGTAAGTTTGCAGGCTTCAATCCGTTGGGCGCCTCTATCGAGATTCGCCTCAAGTCGGCGTATGCCAATACGGACAGCATCGCACGGATAGAGGAATGGTTGGGGCAGGAAACCCACATCAAGGACGTGGTTTATCAAGAGGAACTGATAGACGCCGTCAACAGGAACATCGGCCGTATCAGTCTCCTGCTGTTGGGGTTGGCTGTCCTGTTGCTGCTGATTTCCTTTGCGCTGATCAACAACACCATCAAGCTGACCATCTACGCCAAGCGTTTCCTGATACACACCATGAAGCTGGTGGGGGCACCGTGGAGATTTATCCGCCGGCCGTTCCTCCGTCGCAATTTCTGGACAGGGTTGCTTGCCGGACTGCTGGCAGACGCCGCCTTGTGGGGATTGGCGGGGTGGCTGGTAACGGCTGAACCGGGCCTGGTAGCTGTCGTGACTTCCCAAGTGATGGGGCTGGTGGCCGGGGCAGTGCTCGTGGCCGGGATATTGATCACGACCTTGTGCGCCCGCTTATCCGTCGACAGATACTTGCGGATGTCGTCTGATGCGTTGTACAGGTAGCGGTCGGCACCGATGACCATTAAACCATTAATAATTAACCATTAACTTTTGAATAAAGTGAACAGAGAGAAATTTGCTTTCGACAAGATCAACTTCATCCTTCTGGCCGTAGGCATGGCCGTAGTGATACTGGGTTTTGCGTTGATGACGGGACCATCGTCTACGCCCACGCATTTCGAACCGGACATTTTCAGCGTGCGCCGCATCAAAGTAGCGCCCCTGGTGTGCCTGATAGGCTTTGTGTCCATTATCTATGCCGTGGTGCGCAAGCCGAAATCCAAAGAGGAACTTTAGGGGGAGGAGTGAAAAAATTGTGGAGCCAAGGAATTAAGGAGTCAGGAGGAGTTAAGCCAATGCCATTTGTATCAGATATATCCGATGGGTTCATTGGCACTCCATTGTCATCACATTGACTTACTGTTGGTTTAATTTCTTACTTCCTTGACTCCTCAATTCCTCAAGGGAAATAGATTACGTATATTCTTAATTCTTCATTTAAAGACATGGGAGACTTAACTATTTGGGAAACCATTATTATTGCCATCGTAGAGGGACTGACGGAGTTCCTGCCTGTTTCGTCCACGGGCCACATGATTATCACGCAGAACGTCTTGGGCGTGGAGAGCACGGAGTTTGTCAAGGCATTCACCTTTATTATACAATTCGGCGCCATCCTGTCGGTAGTGGTGCTCTATTGGAAACGGTTCTTCCGGCTGAACCACACGCCGGCACCCGAGGGAGCTACCCCGCTGAAGCGCTTCCTGCACAAGTACGACTTCTATTGGAAGTTGCTGGTGGCTTTCATCCCGGCTGCGGTGCTGGGCCTGCTGTGCAGCGACTTCATCGACGCCATGCTGGAGAGTGTTGTCGTGGTAGCCGTGATGCTCATCGTGGGCGGTGTGTTCATGCTGTTCTGCGACCGTATATTCAATAAAGGCAGCGAACAGACCAAGCTGACAGAGCGGCGTGCTTTCTGGATAGGCATGTTCCAGTGCATCTCGATGATACCGGGCGTGTCGCGCTCCATGGCCACCATCGTGGGCGGCATGGCGCAGAAGCTGACGCGCAAGGCTGCCGCCGAGTTCTCGTTCTTCCTGGCCGTGCCCACCATGTTTGCCGCCATGGGCTATAAGATGCTGAAGCTTTTCATGGACGGCGGCACGGAGATTATCGTCAACAACCTGCCCGCCTTGTTCGTGGGCAATGTAGTGGCGTTCGTGGTGGCCATGCTGGCCATTAAGTTTTTCATCAGTTTCGTCACGAAATACGGGTTCAAAGCCTTTGGCTGGTATCGCATCATCGTGGGTGTCGCCATCCTGGCCTTGCTGCTGACGGGACATTCATTGGAAATGGCATGATGGACTTCAAGGAAGGCGAAGTATTGTATTTCGACAAGCCGCTGGGCTGGACTTCATTCAAGGTGGTGGGGCACGTGCGCTACCACCTCTGCCGACACCTGGGCGTGAAGAAGCTGAAAGTGGGTCATGCGGGTACGCTGGATCCGCTGGCTACGGGCGTGATGATTGTCTGCACGGGCAAGGCGACGAAGCGTATCGAGGAGTTCCAGTATCACACCAAGGAATATGTGGCCACCTTACGGCTGGGTGCTACGACTCCCAGTTATGACCTGGAGCACGAGGTGGATGCCACCTATCCCACGGCACACATCACGCGCGAACTGGTGGAAGAGACCTTGCCGCGGTTTACAGGCGAGATTTGGCAGACACCGCCCGCCTTCTCTGCCTGCATGGTCAATGGGGAGCGGGCCTACGACCTGGCCCGCCGGGGCGAGGAAGTGAACCTTCGGCCCAAGTCGCTTGTTATAGATGAAATAGAACTGCTGGATTGCCGACTGGACGTGCCGGAGATTACCATCCGCGTCGTGTGCAGCAAAGGCACCTATATCCGCGCCTTGGCCCGCGACATCGGCGAGGCCCTGCACAGCGGCGCCCACCTGACAGCCTTGCGCCGCACGCGGGTGGGAGATGTCCGCGTGGAGGACTGCCTCGACCCGCGGACGTTCCGCGAATGGGTAGACGCATTGGACAATGAACCACTGATAATTGAAAATGAATCATTAACCACTAATCACTAACCACTGATATGAAACTGTCCCAATTCAAGTTCAAGCTTCCTGAAGAGAAGATTGCCCTGCACCCCACAAAGTACAGGGACGAGTCGCGCCTGATGGTGCTCCACCGCAAGACTGGTGAGATTGAGCACCGCGTCTTCAAAGACATCCTGGATTACTTCGACGACCAGGACGTCTTCATCTTCAACGATACGAAGGTATTTCCCGCCCGCCTCTATGGCAACAAGGAGAAAACGGGAGCCCGTATCGAGGTGTTCCTGCTGCGCGAACTGAACGAAGAGTTGCGCCTGTGGGACGTGCTGGTGGATCCCGCCCGCAAAATCCGTATAGGTAATAAACTTTATTTCGGCGAAGATGATTCCATGGTGGCCGAAGTGATTGACAACACCACCTCACGTGGCCGCACTTTGCGTTTCCTCTACGACGGTCCCCACGATGAATTCAAGAAGGCGCTTTATGCCCTGGGCGAGACACCCTTGCCTCACAGCATCATCAACCGTCCTGTCGAGCCGGAAGATGCCGAGCGTTTCCAGTCCATTTTCGCTTGCCACGAAGGTGCCGTGACGGCTCCTACAGCCAACCTGCACTTCAGCCGCGAATTGATGAAGCGTATGGAAATCAAAGGCATTAACTTTGCTTTCATCACCTTGCATGCCGGCTTGGGCAACTTCCGCGAAATAGACGTGGAGGACTTGACGAAGCACAAGACCGACTCCGAGCAGATGATTGTGGACGAGAAGGCCGTTTCCATCGTCAACCACGCCAAGGACGAGAACCGTCAGGTGTGCGCCGTGGGCACCACGGTGATGCGTGCCATCGAGAGCACCGTCAGCACCGACGGCCACCTGAAACCCTATAACGGCTGGACGAACAAATTCATCTTTCCGCCCTATGATTTTACCGTGGCCAATGCCATGGTTGCCAATTTCCAGATGCCGCTCTCCACGCTGCTGATGATTGTGGCTGCCTTTGGCGGTTATGACGAGGTGATGAACGCCTACGATGTGGCCCTGAAGGAAGATTACCGCTTCGGCACGTATGGCGACGCGATGCTTATAACGGACAGATGAAGTGTTTAAATGAAGAATGAAGAATCTTCGGTTAATGAAGAATTAAGAATGAAGAGTGAAGAATCTTCGGTCCATGGAGATTCCTCATTCTCCATTCTTCATTCTTCATTTAATAAGTATTACCTGGGCTTGGGGACAAACCTCGGCGATAAGGAAGAAAACCTGCGCACGGCGGTTCGTCTGTTGGAAGAGCGGGTAGGGAAGGTTACTTCCCTGTCCGCTTTTTATGCGACAGAACCTTGGGGGTTCACGTCTGCCAATGCTTTTCTCAATGCCGCGGCCGAGTTGCATACCTCCCTGTCTCCCTTGGAAGTGCTGGCGCGGACGCAGGAAATCGAATGCATGATGGGCCGCCGCCACAAGTCCGTGAACGGCGTGTATGCCGACCGGGTGATAGACATCGACCTGCTGTTGTGCTTCGACGCGTCCGGCGCTCTTATCCGTATGAATACAAAAGAACTCACGCTACCCCATCCGTTGATGGGACAGCGTGAGTTCGTGATGAAACCGCTGAGGGAAGTGTTTAGGGATTAGTGTTTAGTGATAAGTACTGCTCTATTCGACATGAATCACAGTTCTTTCATCGCGTGTCACGAAATACTAATCACACCCGTTGGCGGAATTATGACCACAATATGCACTTTATCTGTCAATCCCTTGTGCGGCTTTGCGGGTAGATATCTCCGCTTTTGTCCGAAGATATCTCCGTCCTTGTCCGCAGATATCCCCGCCCTGGCCCGGAGATATCCCCGCTCGTAGGCTTTCATGCCCCATTAATTCCGCCAACGGGTACTAATCACTAATCCCTAAACACTAAACGCTAACCATTACCCCCTTTTCTGCGCCTTTTTCCATCTCATATACGTCCGTTGCCCGTAGATAATGACTATCACGTAGCAGATGAACGGCAGGATGAACGACAGGTTGACTGCGGGGAATCCGCCGATGCTGCCCATGTCGATGATGGCTGCTTGCAGGGGCGGCAGGACGGAGCCGCCCAGGATGGCCATGATCAGGCCTGCGGCGCCGAATTTGGCGTCATCGCCCAGGCGTTCCAGCGCGATGCCGTAGATGGTGGGGAACATGAGCGACATACAGCCGGACACGGCCACCAGGCAATACATACCCCAGATGTTCTGGAAGAGGATGACACCCGCTGTGAATACGCAGGCCGCCACGGCCAGCAACTTCAGCAGGTTGCCCGCATTGAGGTAGCGCAACAGGAAGGTACATACAAAGCGGCTGACGCAGAACAAGGCCATGGCCGCGATGTTGTACTTCTGTGACAGCACTTCGGCCGCCTGCTCCTCCATGCCCATGTGGGTGGTGAAAAGATGCGTGCCGTATTGGATGATGAATGTCCAGCACATGATTTGCGCACCCACGTAGAAGAATTGTGTGATGACGCCCTCGCGGTAGTGCTTGCGCTGGAAAATGCGCTTCAGCGTGGGGATGAAGTCAATGTTGTGGTTCTGGTCCTTGTTGACGGGCATCTTGGCCAGGCGGATAACGATGAGCATGACTAGGATAACCAGCCCGATGAGCACGTAGGGGCCGATGAGCACCTGCAGGTCGGCATCGCGGATGGCCTCGAACTCGGCCTGGTCCAGCAGGGCACGTTCCGCCGTGTCCATGGGATGCAGCTGGTTCTGGATGAAGTTCATGGCCACATACATGCCCAGCAGCGAGCCTATCGGGTTGAAAGCCTGGGCCAGGTTGAGGCGTCGGGTAGCGGTCTCCTCACTGCCCATGGAGAGGATGTAGGGGTTGCTGCTCGTCTCCAGGAAGGACAGGCCGCACGTCAGGATGAAGTAGGCGATGAGGAAAGGGAAGTACATCCCCGACAGCATGGCGGGATAGAACAGGAAAGCCCCGAAGGCATACAGTCCCAGTCCCAGCATGACGCCTGCCTTGTACGTGTACTTGCGGATGAACATGGCGGCGGGGAAGGCCATGGCGAAGTAGCCTCCGTAGAAAGCCACCTGCACCAGCGTTCCTTCGGTGACGCTCATGCGGAAAATCTTCGAGAAAGCTTTCACCATGGGGTTGGTGATGTCGTTGGCGAAGCCCCACAGGGCAAAGCACGACGTTATCAGAATGAAAGGCACTACATAGCTGATGTTGCCTTCGTGCAAGATGGATGATTTCGCTTTTTTCATGGTGTTCAGTCGATGAGTTGGATTTCACTTTTGTCCTTGATCTCTCCGGCGGCGATGGCCTGCACCAGGATATTGCCCATGGCGGTAGCTTCCACGGGGCCTGCCACTACGGGCACGCCCGTCGCTTCTTCCGTCAGTCGGTTCAGCAGCCGGTTGCGGCTGCCCCCGCCGATGATGTGCAATTGTTCCACGGGTTCGGGCAGCAAGGCGTTCAGCCCGTCGATGCCCTTCTTGTAGCGTGCGGCCAGCGAGCGCAACACGCATCTCACGTAGTCGCCTTTCGTCTCGGGCGCCTGCTGGTCCGTCTCGCGGCAATACTCCGCAAGGGTCTGCTGCATGTCCGCCGGGTTGGTAAAGCGTGGGTCGTCCACGTCGATGAGGCTGGCGAGCGTGCTTTCGGCAGCGGCTCCCAGCAGGGTGTCATAGGAGATGTCGGCCCCTTGTGCCTCCCATTGTTTCATCAGTTGTTGCAGAATCCACAGTCCCGTTATATTCTGTAGGAACTTGATGTGTCCGCCCACGCAGCCTTCGTTGGTGAAGCCCGCCTGCCGCGCCTCTTCCGTCAGGATGGGGCGTTCCAGTTCCACGCCCAGCAGCGACCACGTGCCCGAGCTGAGGAAGGCGCAACGCGAGGTGCGTCCTGCGGGGAAGGGCACGGCAAAGAGGGCAGCGGCCGTGTCGTGCGAGCCGACGGCGATGACCTCCGTGTCGTCCGGCAATCCCAGTTCCGCAGCCACCTCCGGCAACACCTTGCCGCGCGACGTGCCCGGCAGGACGATGCGTCCGAACAGGCGTCGGGGCAGCCCCAGGCGGTCGATGAGCGCCCAGTTCCACGTGCGCTGCGAGGCATCCAGCAGTTCGGAGGTGGAGGCGATGCAATATTCATTGTCCGCGTTGCCCGTCAGGAAATAGCTGAACAAGTCCGGCATGAAGAGCAGCCTGTCGGCGGCTTCCAGCCGTCCGGGGTTCTCACGCTGCAGGGCCAGGAGTTGGAACAGTGTATTGATGGGCATCACCTGTATGCCGCTTTCGCGGTAATGTTCTTCGGGCGAGACGTCTTGGAAGAAGGCTTCGGGCATTCCCTCCGTGCAGGGGTCGCGGTAACATTGCGGGTTGCCCAGCAGGCTGCCCGCGCGGTCAATGAGGCCGAAGTCCACGCCCCACGTGTCTATGCCTATACTGCGGATGTGCAGTCCCTTGCCGACCGCCTTGCGGATGCCGGTTTTCATCTCTTCGAACAGCGACAGGAAGTCCCAGTAGACGTGTCCGCCCAGTCGGATTTGCCGGTTGGGGAAGCGGTGGATTTCTTGCATTTCCAGCCGCTTGTCCCTGATTTGTCCGGCAATGACACGGCCGCTCCCGCCGCCGAAGTCAATGGCCAAATAGGTGTCGTTCATGGCGTGGACCTTCCTTATTTCGTCTTTTTCCCCAGCACGTAGATGTCCAGGTCCTCAATCTCCTGCGGCGTCAGCACGGAATAGTCTCCGTGGGTCTGCACGATGATGCGGCACGCCATCTCGAAGAACATGGCCCGTTCGAACACCTCGTCGAAGTCCTTGCCGCACACCACCTGTCCGTGGTTGGTCAGCAGGATGGAGTCATGATCCTTCATGGCCGTCACCACGGCGTGTGCCAGTTCGGGCGAGCCGGGGCGGTAGTAAGGGATGATGGGAATCTCTCGGCCCACGTGGCAGGGCACCTCGGCCGTCACGTTGAAGTTCGTAGGTTTCTGCTTCATGCAGGCCACGGCTGTGGCGTATTCCGACTGGAAGTGCAGTACTACGTTGACGTCGGGACGTTCGCGCAGGATGCCCAGGTGGAATCCGCTCTCCATCGAGGGCTTCACGCCGTTCATTACTTCGCCCGTGGCGATGTGGCAGATAGATACTTTCTCGGCCTGCAGGTTGGGCACCCAGGAACCGGTGCCGGATACGAGGGCTTGCTCGCCGATGCGCCATGACAGGTTGCCGCTGCTGCAGATGGTCAGTCTGGCGTCGCCCACGCGGTGGGCCTGTGCCAGGAATTGTTGGATATGTTCGTTGGTAATCATGTTTTTAGTGATTAGTGGTTAGTGATTAGCGATTAGTGGTTAGTGATTAGTGGTTAGTGGTTAGTGGTTAGTGATGAGTATCAGTTATTACCCATAAATCGCGCGTACTAACCACTAATCACTAACCACTAAACACTGTTACAGTACTTTCTTATACAGCTCCAGGATGATTTCCTTGTTCACCTCTCTCGGGTTGCCGGGCGTGCAGACGTCGGCACAGGCAGCTTCGGCCAGGCGTTCCAGGTCTTCGGCCTTGATGCCCAGTTGGCTGAGGTGTTGCGGGATGCCCACGCGCAGAGCCAGTTCCTTGACAGCCTTCACGGCAGCGTCGGCAGCCTCTTCGCGCGTCATGCCGTCGGCATATACCTTCATGGCCTTGGCTATCTCCACATATTTGTCGAGGGCAGCCGGTGCGTTGAATTCCATGATGGTGGGCAGCAGCAGGGCGTTGGCCACGCCGTGCGGGATGTCGAAGATGGCGCCCAACGGATGTGCCATGCCGTGCACCACGCCCAGTCCGACGTTGGAGAAGGCCATGCCGGCGATGTATTGTGCCACGGCCATGCCGTTGCGTGCTTCGGGGTTAGTGGGCTCGTTGACGGCAGTTTCCAGATAGCGTGCAATCATCTCGATGGCCTTGATTTCGAACATGTCGCTCATCTCCCACGCGCCCTTCGTGATGAGGCCCTCGATGGCGTGCGTCAGGGCGTCCATGCCCGTGGCGGCGGTCAGTCCCTTGGGCAGGCTGTACATCAACTCTGCGTCCACGATGGCGATGGCGGGGATGTCATTCGGGTCCACGCACACCATCTTCTTCTGGTTCTGCTCATCGGTGATGACATAGTTGATGGTCACCTCGGCAGCCGTGCCGGCGGTGGTGGGCAGTGCGATGATGGGCACGGACTTCTTTTTCGTGTCCGCCGTACCCTCCAGTGAAACCACGTCAGCGAATTCCGGGTTGTTGGTGATGATGCCGACGGCTTTGGCCGTGTCCATGGACGAGCCGCCGCCGATGGCCAGGATGAAGTCCGCGCCGGACTTGGCAAAAGCTTCCACGCCGGCCTTCACATTGCTCACGGTGGGGTTGGGCTTTATCTCACTGAAGATTTCATACGGTATGTTGGCCTGGCGCAGAACGTCCAGCACCTTGTCGGCCACGCCGAACTTGATGAGGTCCTTGTCTGTGGCTACAAAAGCCTTGTGCAGGCCCAGACGTTTCACTTCCTGGGGCAGAACCTGGCGTGCCCCGGGTCCGAAGTAAGATACTTCGTTCAATACGAATCGGTTAATCATATCTTGATAATGAAGAATTAAGAATGAAGAGGATGTATCAAACTATCAAATTGCACACAGATGACACAGATACAACCGATGACCACAGATTATATATTAGTGTGACAGACAACTGAATAAATCTGCGATAATCTGTTTAACCTGTGTTATCTGCGTGCCAATATCCCGTTACAATACACCTTCTTAATTTACTTATAGATGGGACCATAATTTGCGCAAGCCCGGTAGTCGGCGCCTTCCTTGTCCATGCCGAAGGCATTCCAGGCGGCGGGACGGAAAATCTTGTCCTCGTCCACGTTGTGCATGCAGACAGGGATGCGCAGGATGGAGGCCATCGTGATGAGGTCTGCACCGATATGTCCGTAGCTGATGGCGCCATGGTTGGCTCCCCAGTTGTTCATCACGGAGTAGACGTCCTTGAAGGCGGGTTTGTCACACAGGCGCGGCACGAACCATGTCGTAGGCCATGTCGGGTCGGTGCGCATGTTCAGTTGCTGGTGGATTTCCGGGTCGATGTCCACGGTCCATCCTTCCGCGATTTGCAGCACGGGGCCGAGGCCCTTCACGAGATTCAGGCGCATCATCGTTACGGGCATGCCGCCTTTGCTGAGGAAGTTGGAAGAGAAACCGCCGCCGCGGAAGTAGTCGCGGTCTGCCGGATACCAGGTCGTGGCCTTCAGGCAGTTGTCCACGTCGTCCTGCGTCAGGTTCCACGGTTCCTTCATCACGGGGTTGCCTTCGGCGTCCGTAGAGCGTCCTGTGCCGTCCAGGGTGGTGGCGCCGGAGTTGATGAGGTGGATGATGCCGCCGGCGGCACGTCCTGTCAGTTCCTTGCCCGTGACGCGCTTCACGGCCTCGGGGCTCCAATAGGTGCGCACGTCGGAGAATATCTGGGCGCGGTTGGTCAGCAGGTGGCCGAAGAGCATGGCCACGCCGTTGCAGGCGTCGTTCTCCGTGGCCACCACGAAGGCCTCGCGGATGCCGTTCCAGTCAAACGACGTGTTCAGCATGGATTCGGGGAAGTCGCCGTTGGGGTAGAAGTCCGTCCACTGTCGCTGGCCTTGGAAGCCGGCGGCGATGGCGTTGTGTCCCAGTGCCTCTTCCTTGAATCCCATTTCGCGCAGCTTGGGGTTGCCCGTCATCAGGTCGCGCATGATGATCATCATCTTCACCGTGAACTCCCAGTCCTGGTCCTTCTGCTCGCGCGTCTTGCGCTTCTCCGGGCGGTTCTTGAAGTCTTCGCCCTCGTTGGGTTTGCAGTGCTGGCGGGTCCATTCCATGGCGCGTTCAAACTCTTCGTGGTCATAGATGCCTTCCGTCATGCGGCGGATGATTTCCGTCAGGTCCACGGACTCGCAGCGGATGCCCAGGTATTCCTGGAAGAAGTCAGGATTGACGATGGAGCCGGCGATGCCCATGGCCACGCTGCCCATCGAGAGGTAGGACTTGCCGCGCATGGTGGCCACGGCCTGTGCGGCGCGGGCGAAGCGCAGGATTTTCTCGGCCACGTCGGCGGGCACGGTGTTGTCGTCCAGGTCCTGCACGTCATGTCCGTAGATGCCGAAGGCGGGCAGTCCCTTCTGGGCGTGGGCGGCCAGCACGGCAGCCAGGTAGACGGCGCCCGGGCGTTCCGTGCCGTTGAATCCCCACACAGCCTTGGGATAATAGGGGTTCATGTCCATGGTTTCCGAGCCGTAGCACCAGCAGGACGTCACGGTGATGGTGGCGCCCACGCCTTCGCGCTCGAACTTCTCGGCACAGGCGGCACTCTCGGCCACGCGTCCGATGGTGCTGTCGGCTATGACGCATTCCACGGGGCTGCCGTCTCCATTCTTCAGATTGCTGGTGATTAACTCTGCCACGGCCTTTGCCAGGTTCATGGTTTTTTCTTCGAGGCTTTCGCGTACGCCTCCTTGCCGGCCGTCAATGGTCGGGCGGATTCCGATTTTAGGATACTTCTTCATGGATCTTATAATATAATGTGTAATGAATGTTTTTTCAATGGTTGGCAGCAGGGCGGCTGCTTCGGCCTTTCAAAGGACGTAATTTAATTGTCTATCTCCAAGTCCTTAAACATATTTTAGACAAGATTAATGTAAATCACCCAATGCCATACCGGCCGCCAGCCCTTCCGAAGCCCTTCGGGAAACGCATAGCCATGCAACCCGACAGTTTCTCCGGAGGGTGTCTTATTTTAAGAAAGGTTGACTCATAAAGAAACGAGTCAACAGATGAAAACAAAAGACAGACGCAGATGACGCGGATGACGCAGATTTATTTTCTTTATTGACTGATTATCCGTTATCAAAGATTATAAATCAGCGTCATCAGCGTCTGAAGAATTAAATTCCACCCGTTGGCGGAATTAACCGGAGCATGATAGGCCGTGGGCGGAGATATCTGCGGGCAAAGGCGGAGATATCTGCGAGCAAGGACGGAGATATCTCCGGACAAGGACGGGGATATCCCCCGCAATGCCGTGTGACTGACCGACAGGATAAAGTGTACATTGACCTTATTCCGCCAGCGGGTTACTATACTTTGTAAAGTAAATATGGGTATATTGGCCGCTACCACCCCGCCCGTTGGGCACCCCTTCTCCCCGGAGGAGGGGAATTCAGTTACCACGACCCAAATGCACAAATTCATCACGCGTAAAGTATAAGCCAATACCTCTGTGTATACGGTTCTCATTGACTTACTATCGGCTTAACTCCTAACGGAGCACAGCGGAGTGATAACTCCTTAACTTCTTAACTCCTTCATATAAACTAAATATCAACGTCTACTTACCATGACCCAAATGCACAAATTCATCCCGTGCAAAGTGTAAGAGGCTATGTCAATACTCCCGTGGCTGGGCTCATGGATTTGCTTTTGGCTTCCTTTCTTGTCCTCCCTTCTTAGGACTTCTTATAATAAAATAGTTTAGGAACTATCTGCCTTTACGCTCTCGATTTTAGAAACGGCGTTTTGCGAGTAGCCGTTTTCATTGTCTTTCCCTCTTTGTCGGGCGTTTCTTTTCCGTCCGTTGATTTTGTGCCTCTATTTTGAAAAAGGAAGCGAAGCGGATGCGCAAAATCGGGCTGCGAGGTGGCGGAAACGTCGTTTTTCCTTAAAATATACAAAAAACTCCGCAATCGCTTGAAAAAAAGTTCGCTTTTAACTAAATTGGTTTCAGAAAACTTATACATTTGCGGTGTAAAATCAAAAAAATGTATAAACCATGCTAAGGCACTTTATCCCAGTGAGCGCATTTTTGCTTGCTTCCTTCGCCATCGGAGGGACGGCAATGGCAGCGCCAAGCGAAAGTCAAGGTGTCAGGGCTGTCCAGCAGGACGGCACCTGCACCGGAGTTATTAAAGATGCGGCAGGTGAGGCTATCATCGGCGCATCAGTGTTAGTGAAGGGCACGACCAACGGTGTCATCACGGACATTGACGGCAACTTCTCGTTGCGCAACGTCAAGCCCGGAGATATCATCCAGATTTCCTACATCGGATATACCTCGCAGGAAATCAAGTGGGAAGGACAGCCCCTCAACGTCATCCTCCGTGAGGACACGGAGTTGCTGGATGAAGTGGTGGTAGTAGGTTATGCCACGGTGAAGAAGGCCAACCTGACAGGTGCCGTATCCGCCGTGGACGAGGAAGTGCTGGAAAGCCGACCCATCGTCAACCTGGGTCAGGGTCTGCAAGGTACCATTCCTAACCTGAATATCACCACGAGCGGACAGCCCGGCCAGGGAACGACGTTCAACGTCCGTGGTGAAACCTCCATTAATGGAGGTAGCCCGCTGGTATTGGTAGACGGTGTGGAGATGGACCCCGACCTCATCAACCCGCAGGACGTGGCCAGTGTATCTGTGTTGAAGGACGCCGCTTCCGCCTCTATCTATGGTGCGCGCGCCGCCTTCGGTGTCGTATTGATCACCACCAAGGGTGGACGGAAAAACCAGCCGACCCGCGTGTCGCTCGATGCTTCCATCTCGTGGAACAGTCCGACGACAAGGCCGGAATATATGAACTCTATCGAGTACATGAACTGGATGAACGCGGCCTCCATGAATACCAATCACCGCATGTACTTCAGCGAGAAGGATATGCAGCATATTCAGGCGTACTACAACGACCCGGTTAACAACGAGCCGGTGTTCTATGATCCGAGTGACCAAAATAGTATGTGGTACAGCATGATGTCGCAGGGCAAGTATGGTTATTGCGGCAATACGGACTGGATGAAGGAAATCTACAAAAAGAATTACCCGCTACAGAAGTATAACGTCAACATCAGCGGCGGTGGTGAGAAGACTACGTATTACACCTCCGTAGGTTATATGGACCAAGGTTCATTGATGCGCTACGGTGACGAGCAGTACCGCAAGTTCAATGTAGTGAACAACATCAGTTACGATGTGAACGATTGGTTGAGCATCTCGATGAAGACCACGTTTATCCGCACTGAACTGAACGGCCTGGCTCAGGACAATGCCCACGGCAATGCTTGGATTGGTAACGATACGTCTCCTCTGATGCCCGTGAAGCATCCGGACGGACATTGGTCCGGTCAGGGCAACTACACTAACTTTGCCGCCGTGCTGGAGGAGGGCGGTTCGCGCACGACCACGAAGAACGACTTCTGGAATACGTTGGCCGTGGAACTCAAGCCGCTGGATGGTCTGAGCATCAAGATGGACTATACCTTCAATTATTATGCCCAGCACAACAAGAATCACGCCACTTCGTTCAATGAATATGGTGAGGGCGGCCGATTCCTGCAGGTGTTCCAATATTCTGACCCCAACTACGTGTACGAATATCAGAATAATGACACGTACAACGCCTTTAACCTTGTGGGCAACTACGAAAAGACGTTGGGTAAGCACTACTTCAAGGTTATGTTGGGTTACAATCAGGAAACCAAGCATACGCGGTCTTTCTATGCTCAGCGCAATGAATTGATTTATAACGACCTGCCATCTATGAGTAATGCCACCGGCGAACGCTATGTGGGTAATTCGGATGACAGCTGGGCTACGCGCAGCGGATTTGCCCGTATCAACTATACGTTCAACGATCGTTATTTGCTGGAGTTGAACGGACGTTATGACCTCTCCTCCAAGTTCCCGAAGAACGACCGTTCCGTGTTCAGTCCCTCTTTCTCTCTGGCTTGGAGACTGAGTCAGGAAGAATGGTTCCGCGAACCCACCAACAACTTCTTCGACGACCTGAAGATCAGAGCCTCCTATGGTAGCCAGGCCAACCAGGCTTTGGATAACGGGTGGTATGCCTATCTCTCCACATACGGCAGTGGTAACACGGGTTACCTCTTCGGTGGACAGCAAGTGCGCTACATCTTGCCGGGCGGACTGGTGAGCAACACCGTGACATGGGAGAAAGTGACGCAGTGGGACCTCGGTCTGGACTTCACTATCCTGCGCAACCGCTTGACAGGTACTTTTGACTACTACCAACGTAAGACTACCGGCATGTTAGGCCCGGGTCAACTGTTGCCCAGTATCCTGGGTGCCAACGAGCCGCAGGAGAACGCTGCCGACATGAAGACATACGGTTGGGAATTGGCCCTGACCTGGAACGACCAGTTGGAGAACGGACTGCACTATTCAGTAGGCTTCAATATTTCCGATACGCAAGCTGAAATCACCAAGTATGACAACCCGACCAAATCGTTGGCAAGCTCCTATTATGTAGGCAAGAAAATCGGCGAAATCTGGGGTTATGAGTCTACCTTGTTCCAATCGGCAGAAGAGATTGCCAGTGCTCCCGACCAGTCGAGAGTGGATGGTGGTCTGAGCAAGATTCCCGGCGACATCCGTTTCATAGATATCAATAATGATGGCGAGGTGAACAATGGTTCCAACACGGTGGACGATCCGGGTGACCAGCGCATCATTGGTAATACCTCTGCCCGTTATCGTTATGGCTTTAACATTACGGCTGATTGGAAAGGCTTCGACCTTGGCATCTTCTTCCAAGGCGTGGGCAAGCGTGATATGATACTGCCTGACAACTTCAAGTATCAGTACGGCAGCGAGTGGCAAGTGCCTCAGGGTTATGCCAACGACTATTGGACGGAAGACAATCGTGACGCACTCTTTCCCGTACCGCGCTTCAATGGTTCTCAGCCTCTGCGCAATGTGAACTCCACCCGTTATCTGGTGGATGCTTCCTACCTTCGTCTGAAGTCTCTGACCTTCGGTTATACCCTGCCGGAGTCACTGACACAGAAGGCCTACATCCAGAAGGCACGTATCTACTTCTCGGCAGAGAATCTGTTCACTATCAAGCACACGCCTGAAGGTTTCGATCCGGAACTGAACAATCCGTACGAGTATCCTATGCAGCGTGCCCTTTCTCTGGGTGTCAGCCTGACATTCTAATAACCCATAAAAACAGAACAATATGAAACTGAAATACTTATTATACAGTTCTATTATAGGGGTCACCACCTTGACCGGCTGCAACGATGCGTTCCTGGAACGGTCTCCCCAAAACATCAATGATCAGACTTACTGGACTTCGCCCAGTGACCTGCAAACGTATGCCAATGCTTTCTATGGCATTCTGCCGCATGGTGTATCCAACTACGATGATACGTGGAGTGACAACCAAGTACCTCGCGGCGTTGAGTCGTATATTTGGGGGCAGTATGCTGTACCGACCGAAGACGGCAGCTGGTCGAAGAGCGCCTGGTCGAATCTCCGTTATATTAATTATTTCATGACCCACTATGGAACCGTGACGGGTGATGAAGGCGAAATAAACCGTTATGTGGGCGAGATGCGTTTCTTCCGTGCCCTGCAATACTTTAGCAAGGTGATGACTTACGGTGATGTGCCTTGGTTGGAGGAAGACATGAATACGGATAGCCCGGAACTGTACGGCCCCCGCACACCGCGCAACGAAGTCATCCAGCATATCATTGACGATTTGGATTTTGCTATTGAATGGCTGCCGGAGGGGCGTGTCAGCTCCGGAGACAACCGTCTGACTGCTGATGTGGCCCGCCATATCAAGGCTCGTGTCTGCTTGTACGAAGGCACGTACTACAAGTATCACACGGAGTTGGGCTACGAATGGCAGAGCCTCCTGCAAGAAGCCGTTGAAGCCAGCGATGCCTTGATCAATTCGGGCAACTACAGCATCTACAACATGAGTGACCCTGAGCATGACTATTACAACATGTTCATTATGGAGGACAAGAGCAATCTGAGTGAAGCCATCCTCTACATTGACTATGCAGATCCGTTGCGCCGTCATAACTGGGGACACGGTGCTTGGGAAGCCAATACCGGTTTCTCCAAGGACTTTATCGACAGCTATCTTTATGCGGATGGTCTGCCGAAGGCACTGACCTCTTATCCGACCGATGATGCTACCATTGCGGAAGAGTTTGCTAACCGCGACCCGCGCTTGAAGCAGATGGTGCTCAACAATGAATTCTTCGAAGGGAACTCTGCTTTCGTGGGACATGAAGTGGCGAGCGATGACGCTTATGTCAATACTTTCTGCACCACCGGTTATCAGACAATTAAGGGTTATGACCCGGCTACGGGACATTTGGGCTATACGTTGGAAACTGCAGACGGTATTGCCTATCGCTATGCCGAGACATTGCTCATCAACGCCGAAGCCAAGGCCGAACTGGGCACTATAAACCAATCTGATTTGGATAAGACCATCAATGTGTTGCGTGATCGTGTAGGTATGCCCCATCTGATGATGGAAGTAGGTTTCACTGATCCCAACTGGCCGGATTATGGCTATGACCTCAGCCCATTGTTGCAGGAAATCCGTCGCGAGCGCCGTATTGAATTGGCCGGTGAAGGTTTCCGTTGGAACGACATCTGCCGCTGGAAAGCAGGTAAGTTGTTTGAGAATCCGATGACCTATGTAGGCAAGAAGGTGACAACTGGCACGCGCACTGATGAAGGCTATGCTATTGTCTACCCTGATTATACCAATCCGGATTTGTCCATCGGTGGTAATAGCCGTAAATGGGAAGATCAGAGATATCTGTTGCCTATTCCGACCAATGAATTGCAACTCAATCCGGCATTGGAGCAGAATCCAGGCTGGTAAGGGCATTAAGTCCTTTTAGCGATATCGCATTTGCTTGATGTAAATGTGTAAATTAAGCTTGAGTGAGAGGCGTGACCGTGAGGCCATGCCTCTTTTTAATGTTATGATGTGAGTACAAGATTTAGTGTAAATGAATGTCCGTATTCTCCCCAATGATGCTTTTCTATAAAAACTCTACAAGCAAAGACTGTATCCGTATTCGTCCTCTGCATCCGTCTCCGTCTTTGCATCTGGCATCTGCATCTGCCTCTGTGTCCACCTTTGCCTCCCATCCACCTCCGCCGGTGTTGCGTTCCGCAGCCACCGGCGGCTAAGCATTGTTGGACGGTTTCACCGTCCTCGTTTCGTTTCCCCTGCATATCACCTCCTGCATGTACGGACGACCCTGAACCTCCACCTCCGCCTCCGCCGGTGTTGCGTTCCGCAGCCACCGGCGGCTAAGCATTGTTGGACGGTTTCACCGTCCCCGTTTCGTTTCCCTTGCATATCACCTTCCGCATGCACGGGCGACCCTGAAGGGGTCGAACTATGCTTAGCCGATGGTGGCTGCGGAACGCAACACCTTCGGTTACAATATGGGTCACGATATGAACTACGATACGGGTCACGATATAGGTCACGATACGGGTTACGATACGGGTCACGATATAGGTCACGATACGGGTCACGATACGGGTTACGATCTGGGTCACGATCTGGGTCACGATCTGGGGCGCGATACGGGTTACGATATGGGTCACGATCTGGGTTACGATACGGGTCACGATATGGGTTACGATATGGGTTACGATATGAGCATGATATGAACTACGATATGAATATGCATAAGCGTGCATAGTGTTAATCTCTGTATTTTCTGCGGTCGTCTCGCCGAAACTTCTTACCTTTGCGGCCGAAAATATAGTGTGTGGAAAGATTTGAGTAGCTTGCAACCACGGAAAAAAATGCTAAAACACATCCTTTTCTGCCCGTGCGGCTCTGTGCCGCAGCCTGCGGGTTCCTGCATCTGCCCCGGCTTTCCGCCCGCTTGTTTCCATTTATTTTTCATTCATAATTCTTCATTTAAAGAAAGTATGGGATACTTATTCACATCCGAATCGGTGTCTGAAGGACACCCCGACAAAGTGGCCGATCAAATATCGGACGCTGTGCTTGACAAACTGCTGGCTTATGACCCCAGTTCGAAAGTAGCTTGCGAAACGCTGGTGACTACCGGGCAGGTAGTGCTGGCCGGTGAAGTGAAAACCAAAGCCTATGTGGACATGCCGCTCATCGCGCGCGAAGTCATCAAGAAGATTGGCTACACCAAGGGCGAGTATATGTTCGAGAGCAACTCGTGCGGTGTCTTGAGCGCCATCCACGAACAGAGCCCTGACATCAACCGCGGCGTGGAGCGTCAGGACCCCATGGATCAGGGGGCGGGCGACCAGGGCATGATGTTCGGCTATGCCACCAACGAGACAGAGAACTACATGCCCCTGTCCCTCGACCTGGCCCACCGCATCCTGCAGGTGCTGGCCGACATCCGCCGCGAAGGCAAGCAGATGACCTACCTGCGTCCCGACTCGAAGAGCCAGGTGACCATAGAATATGACGACAACGGCACGCCTGTGCGCATCGACACCATCGTGGTGTCCACGCAGCACGACGAGTTCATCCAGCCCGCCGACGATACGCCCGAAGCTCAGCTGAAGGCCGACGAGGAGATGCTGGCCATCATCCGTTATGATGTCATCCACACGTTGATGCCCCGCGTCATTGCCTCTATCCACGCCGAGAAGGTGTTGGCTCTGTTCAACGACGGGATCAAGTATTTCGTCAACCCCACGGGCAAGTTCGTCATCGGTGGGCCGCACGGAGATACGGGCCTGACGGGTCGCAAGATTATTGTCGACACCTATGGCGGCAAGGGAGCCCACGGCGGCGGTGCCTTCTCCGGCAAGGACCCCTCGAAGGTAGACCGCAGTGCCGCCTACGCCGCTCGCCATATTGCCAAGAACCTGGTGGCCGCCGGCGTGGCCGACGAGATGCTGGTGCAGGTGAGCTATGCCATCGGCGTGGCACGCCCCATCAACATTTATGTCAATACCTACGGACGCAGCCATGTGGACATGAGCGACGGCGAAATCGCGCAGAAGATTGACCAGCTGTTCGACCTGCGCCCCAAGGCCATTGAAGACCGCCTGAAGCTGCGCAATCCCATCTACCAGGAAACGGCAGCCTACGGACACATGGGCCGCGAACCGCAGACGGTGGTGAAGCATTTCCGCAGTCGCTACGAGGGCAACAAGGACGTGGAGGTGGAACTGTTCACCTGGGAGAAGCTGGACTATGTGGACAAGGTGAAAGAGGCTTTCGGACTGCAATGAGAACCGTTTGTGTCTATTGCGCTTCGAGCACCCGGATAGACCCGGCTTATATGGAGGCCGCGCGCAGCCTGGGCACCCTGCTGGGCGGCCGCGGCCTCCGTGTGGTGAACGGAGCGGGTCACATGGGCCTGATGGGGGCCGTGAGCGATGCGGTCCTGGCTGCCGGCGGACGAGTGACGGGCGTCATTCCCCGCTTTATGGTGGACCGGGGGTGGCACCACACGGGCCTGAGCGAGCTGGTCGTGACAGAGGATATGCACGAACGCAAGCGGACGATGCTGCGCCTGGCCGATGCCGTCATTGCCTTGCCCGGCGGTTGCGGCACGCTGGAGGAGTTGCTCGAAGCCATCACCTGGAAGCAACTGGGGCTTTACGTGAATCCCATCGTGATACTGAACCTGCGGGGGTATTACGATCCCCTGCTGGAAATGTTCGGCCGTGCCGTTGATGAGCACTTCATGGGTGTGCGCCATGCCGGCTTGTGGCAGGTGGCCCGCACGCCGCAGGAGGCCGTGGAACTGGCAGAGCGAACGCCCTGCTGGGAGGGGGCGGAGAAGTTCGAGGAGTTGAAGAAGGAAGGGGGTTAGAAGGAGTTGGAAGGAGTTATCGCTTCGCTCAAGGAGTTAGAGGACAATACTTTTTTTTCGAATGTTTCTTCGCTTACTCTCGCCGGACCAACTATCGGCCTCTAACTCCTTCTAACTCCTTCTAACTCCCTCTAACTCCTTAACTCCTATAATATAAACTAAATACGAACATCTACTTACTGATATGACCAACCTTATTCCAATCCCTTATACCTTCCGTGAGGACCAAGTCGTGTCGGTCTTGCTGTTGGGGTGCTTTTTCCTGTCGGCCTACGTTCTGTCGCGCAGCCGCAATTACCTGATTCAGTTGGGGCATGACTTTTTGTTTCACCGCGAGCGTGCCAGCATCTTCTCGGATACGACGGGAGGCGATATGCGCCATCTGTTGTTGCTTGCGGGTCAGACGTGCGTCTTGCTGGGGATGTTCCTGTTTTTTTGTTTCAGTTCGGCACAGCCCGTCTTGCTGTCCGTTCAGCCCAGTTGGCAGTGGGTGGGCATCTATGCGGGGATATGTGCGGGCTATGTGTGTGTCAAGTGGCTGCTCTACTTCTTTCTGGGTTGGATATTTTTTGACAAGGAAACCACGGAACGGTGGATGGAGGCTTCTTCTTCCCTCCTTTATTACCTGGGATTCGCTCTTTTTCTGTCCATATTGTTTATTGTCTACTTCAACCTGCGTCTTGAATTTATGGTAATTATCGGGGCTATATTGTTCCTTTCTCTTAAAATTCTGGCGTTCTATAAGTGGTTAAAGCTTTTTTGCAGCAATTTGTATGGCAGTCTCTTTTTAATTTTGTACTTTTGCGCCGTCGAAATCATCCCTTGCCTCATGGCGTATCGAGGGTTGGTGGAGTTGAACGATTACTTGATAATAAATTATTAGGACATTGAAGATCAAAAAAGTACTTGTGTCGCAGCCTAAGCCGACTTCCGAGAAGTCTCCTTACTACGATATCGCCGAAAAGTACGGTGTGAAAATAGATTTTCGCCCGTTTATTAAAGTGGAAAGCCTGACGGCCAAAGAGTTCAGACAACAAAAGGTTTCTATTCTTGACCATACAGCTGTTGTCTTCACATCGCGCCACGCCATCGACCACTTTTTCAATCTTTGTACGGAGTTGCGTGTGAACATCCCCGAAACAATGAAGTATTTCTGCGTGACGGAAGCTATCGCGCTCTATATCCAGAAGTATGTACAGTACCGCAAGCGGAAGATATTCTTCGGCAACACGGGCAAGTTTGATGATTTGTTGCCGGCCATCGTCAAGCACAAGGGCGAGAAGTATCTGGTGCCGATGTCGGATGTGCATAACGACGACATCAAGAACCTGCTTGACAAGAACAAAATCCAGCATACGGAGGTGGTGATGTATCGCACGGTGAGCAATGACTTCAAGCCGGACGAGGAGTTTGACTATGATATGCTGGTGTTCTTCAGCCCTGCGGGCGTGACGTCCTTGAAGAAGAATTTCCCCAACTTCGAGCAGAAGGACATCAAGATCGGCACCTTCGGCAGCACTACGGCACAGGCCGTGCGCGATGCCGGTCTGAGGCTCGACCTGGAGGCTCCCAGCGTGCAGGCTCCTTCGATGACAGCCGCGCTTGATATGTTCATCCGCGAAAATAACAAGGAAAAATAAAAAGAGGGTGTGCCGAAACCGGCAGGTTGGCACACGGATGACACCGTATCTCGTTGATGACAAATACACTGCATAAAGCCGAACGGCTGAACAGGAAAAAAGTGATAGAGAAAATGTTTGCGGGAGGCTCCCGCTCATTTTCTCTATTTCCTTTACGGGTGGTCTGGCTTCCCGTAGAGGAATTGGCTGCGCCCGTTTCCATCCTGGTCAGCGTGTCGAAACGCCGCTTCAAGCGGGCGGTGAAACGCAACCGCGTGAAACGGCGCGTGCGCGAGGCCTATCGCCTGAACAAGCAACCCCTGCTGGACGTGGTGGAGCAGACGGGTTGCCGTGTGGCCATTGCCTTCATCTATCTGTCCGACCGTGTGGCCGATTCGGAAGTGATTGCCGCACGTATGCGGACAGCCTTGCAGCGCATCGGCGAGACTTTGACCGCGCCGGAAGGGCGCGGTGAGGCGGGAGGCCCGAAGGAATGAAGTGGTTGCTGAAAGCCTTGTCGGCTGTTCTCCTGTTTCCCATCTATTTTTACCAGAAGTGCATCTCGCCCTTCACACCCCCCTCGTGCCGCTTTACTCCTACGTGTTCGCAATATGCCGTGGAGGCCATCAAGAAGCACGGCCCGTTCAAGGGACTATACCTGGCCGTGCGGCGCATCCTGCGCTGCCATCCGTGGGGTGGGTCGGGGTATGACCCGGTGCCGTGATTCCTTTTGTTTTTTCTTCATGGCTGATTATTTCGATATTCATACCCATCATATGGGTGGAGACGGTTTCCGCATAGTCAACCGTCCGCCGGATGACTTCATCCCCTGTCAGGAACAATGGTATTCGGTAGGAGTACATCCTTGGGCTTTGCAACAAGGTGAGGTGAGGCAGGAGACTTGGGAAAAACTGCGGGAGGCGGCAGTACATCCGCAGGTGCTGGCTGTGGGCGAGGCCGGGCTGGACAGGCTGGTACAGGTGCCCATGAAGTTGCAGGAAGCTGTCTTTGCACGGCAGGCGGAACTGGCCGGCGAGGCGGGCAAACCGTTGATTGTCCACCTGGTGAGGGCTGTGGATGAGTTGCTGCGTCTGAAGAAAGCGCTGAAGCCCGGTGTTCCTTGGATTATTCATGGATTTCGGGGTAAGGCGGCGTTGGCGGAGGAACTGTTGCGTCACGGCTTCTGCCTCTCTTTTGGGGAGCGGTTTCAGGAAGAGGCGGTGCGGGCGGTGCCGTTGTCCCGCCTTTTCATCGAGACGGACGAGAGTTCCATGTCCATTGCCGAGGTCTACGGGCGGGTGGCAGCCGTGCGCCGGATTCCCGTGGCAGACCTGTGCGAAGCTGTCCGTAACCATGTGCAATCCGTTTTCTTTCATTAAATTCCCCTTGTGAAGGTTGTTTCTTCAGATAAAGTGTCGTACTTTTGCACCAATAAACCATTTAAACCAATAAACAAATACTCATTCGATGAATTTTGTAGAAGAATTAAGATGGCGTGGCATGCTCCACGACATGATGCCCGGCACGGAAGAGTTGCTGGCCAAGGAACAAGTGACTGCTTACATCGGTTTTGACCCTACGGCCGATTCCCTCCAC
This sequence comes from Candidatus Bacteroides intestinavium, assembly GCA_019118325.1. Classification (GTDB taxonomy): domain Bacteria; phylum Bacteroidota; class Bacteroidia; order Bacteroidales; family Bacteroidaceae; genus Bacteroides; species Bacteroides intestinavium. The sequence continues at coordinate 2,858 of DWZE01000057.1, read as the reverse complement.
ATCGGCCATCTGTGCAGCGTGATGATCCTGCGCCACTTCCAGCGTTGCGGACACAAGCCGCTGGCGCTCATCGGCGGTGCCACGGGCATGATTGGCGACCCCTCCGGCAAGTCGCAGGAGCGTAACCTGCTGAACGAGGAAACCCTGCAGCGCAACATTGCCGGCATGAAGAAACAGTTGTCCAAGTTCCTGGACTTCGACTCGGATGCGCCCAACCACGCCGAACTGGTGAACAACTATGACTGGATGAAGAACTTCACCTTCCTGGACTTCGCCCGCGAGGTGGGCAAGCATATCACCGTCAACTACATGATGGCCAAGGACAGCGTGAAGAAACGCCTGAACGGCGAGGCGCGCGACGGCCTTTCCTTCACGGAGTTCACCTACCAGCTGTTGCAGGGCTATGACTTCCTGCACCTCTACGAGACCAAGGGCTGCAAGCTCCAGATGGGTGGCAGCGACCAGTGGGGCAACATCACCACGGGTGCCGAACTCATCCGCCGCACCAACGGTGGCGAGGCATTTGCCTTGACCTGCCCCCTCATCACCAAGGCCGACGGCGGCAAATTCGGCAAGACGGAGAGTGGCAACGTATGGCTCGACCCGCGCTATACCTCGCCCTACAAGTTCTACCAGTTCTGGCTCAACGTAAGCGACGAGGATGCCGCCCGGTATATCAAGATATTCACGGCCCTGCCCAAGGAAGAGATTGAGGCATTGACCGCCCAACATGCCGAGGCTCCGCACCTGCGCATCCTCCAGAAATGCCTGGCCAAGGAAGTGACCGTGATGGTACACTCCGAGGAGGACTACAATGCGGCGGTGGAGGCATCGAACATTCTCTTCGGCGGCGGCACAAGCGACGCGCTGAAGAAGCTGGACGAGCAGACGCTGCTGTCCGTCTTCGAGGGCGTGCCCCAGTTCGAAGTGTCGCGCGATGCGCTGGGTGCCGGTGTGAAGGCCGTTGACCTCTTCGTGGAGAACGCGCCCATTTTCTCTTCCAAGGGTGAGATGCGCAAGCTGGTGCAAGGCGGCGGCGTTTCCCTGAACAAGGAGAAGCTGACTGCTTTCGACCAGATGGTCAGCACCAACGACCTGCTGGACGACAAGTACCTGCTGGTGCAGCGTGGCAAGAAGAATTATTACTTGGTGATTGCGAAGTAATCATTTGAAGGAGTTAGAAGGAGTTATAGGGAATTAGAAGGAGTTATAGGCCAATAGTTGGTCCTGGCGGGAGGTAAACGAGAAGGTATTGGCCTCTAACTTCCCCTAAACTCCTTCTAACTCCCTATAACTCCTTTTAATTATGAAACAAACAGCTTTACTCATCATGCTCTGCTGCCTTTGTGCTTGCCAGCACGGCAGGCAGCAGGATGCGGGTTCCGCAGTTTCGACAGACGGCTTGCAGACGGTCGCCGTACAAGTGGAAGACGGGATGTTTGAACGTTTGGGCGATTATTTATACGCGGATTCTTATGTCTGTCTGGACTCGGTACCCTTGCTGGGCGACTTGGAGAAGGTGGAGATAAAGGACAACCGGATTTATGTACTTGATGCCTTCGACAAGATTGTGTGTTACGATATGCAGGGCCGGGTGCTCTTTGTGCTGGATGCCCGGGGCGGCGGGCCGGGTGAATATGCGTCGATTGCAGACTTCGCGGTCAATGTCGGGCGGCAGGAATTGTTGGTGTACGACCGTGACAAAAAGACGCTGCTGTTCTACCACCCGCATACCGGCCGGTTTCTGCGTTCCGAACCTTTTGTCAAGCCTACACCCGGAGCATTGGCGGCGTGGCAGGGCACTTATTTCTATGACAACAAGTCGCACGACAATTATCCCGACGATACCTCCCTGCACTACTCCCTGCTGGCGTCGGAGGCCGGAAGCGCGGTGACACGACGTTACTTCCCGCACGTGGAGGCCGAATCCGCTTATCGCTTCACGGTCACGGCGCATCCTTTCAGCTACAATGATTCTGTCCTGTATTATTGCAAGAACTACGATCACATTGTCTATGCCCTCACGGCAGACAGCGTGTGGGGCGCGTATGACATCCGTCTGCCCAATCCGTTGCCTGCTGAGATGATAGAACGCAAGGCCGATGAGCGGGAGGTGGTGGAGTCGCCCTATTCCATGGGCATCGAGCAGTTTTTTGTATGCGGCGGGTTGTTGTATTTCACGTTTACCAAGGAAGGCTTTTGGCAATCGGCTCTTTACGACCTGGCTCGTGGACAGCAAATCTATTGCGGGCAGCGGATGTCCGACAAGGAAGGGAAGTCCGTGCCGCTGTTCCGAATGATTGATGGGGTGTACGGACAACGTTTCTGGGGCATCTTGTCGCCCGATGCCTTGGCTTACGAGCAGGAGCATCGGGCCGGCGGCCTGCCTGGCGTGCTGAAGAAGTATGATCCGGAAACGGGAAATCACGTCATTGCTTTCTATGCAGTGAAGTCCGGCCGGGTCGGAGAATAAAGGTTTGTTGGCAGCGTAAGATGCGTAAAAAACCGAAAACGGTAAAAAAAGCGACTGAATATTTGCATATCTCCACACAATCCTCTATCTTTGCACCGCTTTTTAACAGAAAGCTCCTGTGTTTGGACTATGGTGTAATGGTAGCACAACAGATTTTGGTTCTGTTTGTCCAAGTTCGAATCTTGGTAGTCCAACCTCATTTCAAAATCCATTCCCCCTCCCAAGAGGATGCGTCGTGCTGATGCGTCCTCTTTTTTTGTTCGCCCAGCACGAACATTCTCTAACCGGTGCAAGTCCGTAACACGCCCGATAGCGGGAAGTGTATAGCCAAGAGCAAGGGTGTCCATTGTGAAATGGAATCTGAAGGAAGCTGGCGGCAAACACC
>DWZE01000056.1 GCA_019118325.1 Candidatus Bacteroides intestinavium | reverse complement strand
AGGAAGAACACAATCCAGAATTGCTGGATGCCTTTCTGTCCCCGGTAGGCTTGCCACAACAGGCCGATGATGCCCAGCAGCAACGGCAGGCAATAGTACACGTTATGTCCCTTATTCTCTTTCAACTCTGTGGGCACCAGCGTCTGATCGCCTATCAGCCAGTTGTCTATAAAGGAGATACCCGTTATCCAGTTGCCATGCTCTATCTCGCCGAAGCCTTGCAGGTCATTCTGACGGCCGGCGAAGTTCCACATGAAGTAACGCCAGTACATCCAGTTCAACTGGTAGGAGAAGAAGAACTTGATGTTCTCCCATTGCGTGGGCATGTTCACCGTCACCATCTCGCCGCAACGGTCGTAGGCCACGTCATGGCCCTTGATGTCCATCCAGTCCTTATAGTAATCCGTGTGCGCGCTGCTGTACATGCGGGGGAAGAGCATGTTTTGCGCGTAGGCGTATTCGATGCGTCCGGGGATTTCCACGTAGCTGTCCTTCTCGTCGGGCGAGGCTTTCTCCTTGCGGACAAACTTGGTCGTCTCGCTGGCGATGCGCGGTTCGCAATAGCCTTCGTCGGTCGGGTCGAGGGCCACTTGCGAGGAGAAGGCCTGCCCGTAGAACAGCGGGCGCGTGCCGTACTGTTCGCGTCCCAGGTATTCGCCCAGCGTGAAGATGTCCTCCGGCGAGTTCTGGTCCATCGGCGTGTTGGCCGTGGAGCGGATGACGATGAGCGCGTAGGACGAGTAGCCCACCACGATGAGCAGCGTGCACAGCAGGGCGGTGTTCAGCGCGCGGGCGCTGACGCGGTATTTCTCCTTCAGCGCGGCCTGCGTCCGGGGGCGCAGGTAGAGCCACAGCAGGGCGATGACGGCCAGGCCGATGGCCACCGCTCCCGCGCCGTGCCCGTAGAAGGGGATGCCCAGCAGGGCGATGCTCAGCACGAAGGACAGGGCCATGCGCAGCTTGTGGCGGTCCTGGTAGCTCTCGTAGACGCCCCATATCAGCGCGGCGGCCAGTACGAGCACGTAGACCAATACGCCCGTGTTGAACGGCATGCCCAGCGTGTTGACGAACAGCAGCTCGAACCATCCGCCCACCTTCACGATGCCCGGCACCATCCCGTAGAGCACCACGGCCACCAGCACGGCCGAGCCCAGCAGCGCCAGGAGCGAGCCTTTGGCGTTGGCGCCGGGCACTTTTTTGTAGTAATATATCAGCACGATGGCGGGCAGGCAAAGCAGGTTCAGCAGGTGAACGCCGATGCTGAGGCCCGTCAGGTAGGCGATGAGCACCAGCCAGCGGTCGCTGTGCGGCTGGTCGGCCACGTCCTCCCACTTCAGGATCAGCCAGAACACCACGGCGGTGAACAGCGACGAGAAGGCATATACCTCGCCCTCCACGGCCGAGAACCAGAACGTGTCGCTGAACGTATAGGCCAGCGCGCCCACCAGTCCGCTGCCCATCACGGTGATGAGCTGGGCGGTCGTGATGTGTGCTTCATCCCGGATGACCAGCTTGCGGACCAGGTGCGTGATGGTCCAGAAGAGGAACAGGATGCACGCGCCGCTCATCAGCGCGCTCATGTAGTTCACCATCTTCGCCACCTCGGAGGCGTCGGAGGCGAACTGCGAGAACAGGTTGGCCACCAGCATGAAGAACGGTGCGCCGGGCGGGTGTCCCACTTCCAGTTTGTATCCGGTCGTGATGAACTCGGGGCAATCCCAGAAACTTGCGGTCGGTTCGATGGTCAGGCAATAGACCGTGGCCGCAATGAGGAAAGTAATCCAACCCATCAGGTTGTTGACGGTTCTGTACTGTTTCATTCAGGCGTATCAGTTGTTATGGAGGTGCAAAGATAAGCAATTTGGATGAAAGGAGCGGCAATTTGGCTGATAATTAGGATTGGTTAAGGTTTATCGGGAGGGGAATGAGGTTGCTATGTGCTCTTAATGAGGGAGTTATGGGGTAGAAAGAGTTAGAGGGAGTTAGAAGGAGTTATAGGCCGATAGTTGGTCCGGCGATGGCTCGTAACGAGGTATCCTCCGGGCGGGTCGCCACCACGGGGTAGCGGCCTTCGGGGAGGGAAAAGCGGGGCAGGACGTGTCTTACCCTAAAAAACGTAGACACTTTTAGGCCCAATAAAAGTGTTCTATTATGATAAAGATTTATCGAAAACAAACGCCCAAGGACGTGCGTGAGAAAATCGTCCGGGAGTATTTGTCGGGTCAAGAACCAGCAAGTGCCATAGCTTTGCGTTATGATGTTCCTGTCGGAAATATCCATCAGTGGGTCCATCGTTACGCATATAAAGAAAAAACCGTATCTTTGCCTGCTGAACCAACCACGGAAGAGACAATGGCACGAACAAAGAAAGAGCCCGCGGAAGCGGAAAACGCCGCCTTGCGGAAACGTGTGAAGGAACTGGAAGAGCGCCTGCGTTATACTGAACTTCAGAACCTGGCCCTCACTACGATGATTGACATTGCGGAAGAACAGGGCATCCGGATCCGAAAAAAATCTGGGGCCAAGCAGTAACGAGACTCTGCGAGCGGGAAGGCCTGGACGTCAAAACCGCTTGCAGGCTGTTTGGCCATTGCAGACAGGCCTATTACCAGTTGAAAACGGACGGTGGCGAAAGGCTCCGCAAAGAGGCCCGCATGATGCAGGCCGTGCAGGAGATCCGCAGCGTCGATCCGGGCATCGGCGGCTACAAGCTGTGGCTGATGCTCTGCGACGTGTTCGGTCGGGAATGGATGCCCGGACGCGACGCGTTCCTTGCTGTCCTGCGCAGGCACAAGCTGCTCCGCCCGCCTCTCAGGCGCCGCCATACGACAAGCTCCAACCACCGCTACCACAAATGGAAAAACCTCGTGAAAGGGTACTGCCCTACGGGCCCTAACCGGTTGTGGATGAGCGATATCACCTACATCGACACGGATGAAGGGTGCTGTTACCTACACTTGGTGACCGACGCCTATTCGCGCAAGATAGTAGGCTGGAGGTTGTCCGCCTCGCTCGGTGCCCTGTTCACTTTGGACGCGCTCCGCATGGCCATAGCGCAAACGGGCAAGGACGACCTCGAGGGGCTCATCCACCATTCCGACCGCGGCGTGCAGTACTGTTGCGACATGTACGTCGGAGAGCTTCAGAAACACCGTATCGCCATCAGCATGACGGAGGACTACAAGCCGACGGACAACGCCTTGGCAGAGCGCGTGAACGCCACCGTAAAGACCGAGCGCGTCTATGTGCAGCCCCGCCGTTTCAAGGACCTGGAGGACGCGCAAAGCCAGATTGCCGAGTTCGTGGACTTCTACAACACCCGCCGTCCGCACATGAGCATCGGCATGCAGACTCCTGAACAGGCGCATACGCAGACCGGTGAGCAGCGGAAATGCTGGAAAACGAAAACATTCCGGCACAAAAGCACACAGGATAAGGAAAAATCCCTATCTTTACCGCCGGTTTAAGAGGGCGCTCTTTGGAGGCTTTGCGCCTCCAGCCGCTCGGGCAAACCACCGCAGTGTTTTTCATAGTATGTCTACTTCCCCAGGAAAATGACTACTTTCCCAGTGCCGGTGTCTATGCCATCAGTGAAGGTGTCTACCTCATCAGGAAAACACCTGACCAGTTATTCAGTTTTAACCGCCGAATGTGTCTACTGATTTTAGGAAAAGACAACGGACGTTACGGCGTTACAGCGTTACAGTGTTACAGTTACAGTTAGCAAAAATGGATAAACCGCCACGCCTGAAAAAAAAGATAATAGAATAAATATAATACCAGAAGTGCGAACCAGAAACTCGGTATGCTGACACCTGTAACAGATACGGCACGTACAGCCTGATCTGCAATGCTGTTTCTTTTGATCGCAGAAATGATTCCGAACAGAATACCGAAGACCGCCGCAAGAATGATTGCGAACAGAGCCAGCTCTATAGTAGCCGGATAACATCTGGCAAGCTCGGACAAAACCGGATTATTGGTACGGATCGACGTCCCCAGATCGAGCTGCAGCAGACTTTTTATGTACAGAAAATACTGCACGATAATCGGCTGATC
>DWZE01000055.1 GCA_019118325.1 Candidatus Bacteroides intestinavium | reverse complement strand
CAGGTAGGTCAGGTTGGTGATGACCTCCTGTCCGTCCAGCAGCGCGTTGAGGAAGCTGCGTAGCAGTTCCTTGTTGACTTCCGTCCCGAACAGTTTCTTGAAGGCGAAGTCGGTGTAGAAGTTGATGTATCTTTCGTGTAATCCTTCCAGTGGCATGTGGGTGTAGTGTTATCGTTGCAAATTTACGGAAAATCTATGGAAAAACCTCCGAAATTCAGCAGATTAACGCAATATAATCTGTGAATTAAGTGGTTGGGAGAAAATCACGGAAGTTGGGAAGAGGGCTGAAAACTGTTTCAAAGCGGACTGAAGCATTTCCTATTCGTTACCCGATGAAAGTGCAGATTTAACAGTCTCCGTTTTATTTGCTATGCCCTGCGTAGGTTTGCTTGTCAAGGTTTAACTCGTTGATTTATAGTTTTGCAACCGAAAAAGAACGAGATGCAGCGGCAGCAGGAGGAACACCAACGCCAGCTTATGGAACTGCAAGCCAAGTATCGCAGGGAATTGTCGGACAAGGAAGCGGAACGCCAAAAGAAAGTGTCATTCTTGAAATCCATCATCCAAAAAGCCAAGAAGTGTTTTTGAGCAGACCAAAACCGCTTGCTGTCCCCCTGTTTGTTGAAACGTCACTTTATTTGTGCTCTAATCCTGCTCAGGCTTGCTTGTGTGACACCTAAATAGGTCGCGATACTTCCCAATGGTAACCGTTGCAACAAGTCAGGCTCTTTCTCTAACAACTCCTTATACCGTTCCGAGGCGATGGCGGACAACATGGAAATCAGCCGTTCTTCGGTGGCAAGCAACTCCATTTCCGCATAACGCCGCCCCCAATTAGCGATGTGCAAGTCTTCTGAAAACAATTCTTTCAGTTTTTTTCTTTCCAATACATACAGGATCGAATCCTCCATCAGCTCCATCGTTTCATATCCCGGCTCATCGTTCACGTATCCTTTCATAGAAACGAGAGTGGCCCCTTCTTTGCCGACCCAAAAAGTAATTTCTTTCCCTTCTACCGAAGTGTAGGCGCGAACAATGCCTTGTTTGATGAAAAAGATGTCTTTCTCCACCTTCCCGCTTTCCAACACTCGGTATCCTTTGGGGTATGAAACTTCCGTCAGGCATTGCCGTAACCTGTCCAAAGACGTGTCCGGCATGGCATATCTCAGGTTGATGATTTGCTTAATATCCATAATTTATTGTTATCGGTGTGCAAAATTATGAAATAGTACATAGAAACGAGAATGAACGGTTGTTTTTTGTCAAATGCAAAATGCGTTTTTGTCAAATGCAAAAAGTTATGAGGGATTACTTGTTTACCTTTGCGCCCGAATTTTAATAAATCATAGATATGAATTGGATAATCTTATTGTTCGCAGGATTATTTGAGGTGAGCCTCACATTCTGCTTAGGGAAGACGAGGGCGGCGTCAGGTCTTGAATTTTATCTGTGGGGAAGCGGTTTCCTTGCTTCCACCGTACTGAGCATGGCTTTGCTTGCCAAAGCTGTGCAGACTTTGCCTTTAGGAACGGCATACGCCATTTGGACAGGCATCGGGGCGGTCGGCACGGTCTTGATAGGAATATTCGTTTTCAAGGAGCCTGCCACTCCCATCCGTCTTTTCTTCCTGTTCACGCTCATTGCTTCCTTGATAGGATTGAAAGTTGTTTCATATTGAAAGGAGGTGACCGATGAAGTATGAATTGAGGGAGAACCAAGGCATTCCGGCATCTCTGCTGGCTCTGATGGCAGCCGCTACCGGACTTTCCGTTGCCAACTGCTACTACAACCAACCTTTGTTGGGTAGCATGGCAAAAGATTTTGCGGTAAACGACTTTTCTGCCAGCATGGTAGCGACATTGACCCAGATAGGCTATGTGACCGGACTTGTGTTTGTAATTCCGCTTGGCGACTTGGTTTCACGAAAGAAGCTGATATTGACCAATTATATCGTTTCCATGTGTGCATTGCTTGCCATCGCCCTTGCCCCGAATATCTATTGGGTGTGGGGCGCATCCTTGCTTGCCGGTGCATCTTCGGTTATGCCGCAGTTTTTCATCCCGCTGGTATCTTATCATTCAGCACCCGCACACAAGGTGCGCAACGTGGGAATCATACAGTCCTGCCTGCTCATAGGAATTCTTGGCTCGCGGGTGTTCAGTGGCTTTCTCGCTGATGTATGGGGATGGCGTTCCGTCTATTTTGTAGCTTGCGTGTTTATGCTCGGATGTTTTCTGATGATTTACAAGATGCTGCCCGTGCTGTCTGCCCGTTCACAAGGAAATTATATGGGGCTGATGAAATCCCTGTTGCGCCTGTTCTACAAATACCCGTATTTGCGTATCGCTTCGTTAAGGGCGGCATTGGCTTATGGTTCATTCTTCGCTTTGTGGAGTTGCCTTGCTTTCCGAATGAAACAAGAGCCTTTCTTTGCGAGTGACGATATTATCGGGGCACTCGGTTTGTGTGGGTTGGCAGGTGCATCTACGGTTGTATTCATTAGCGGTTATATCCAAAAGTATGGTGCAAGGTTCTTCTCTATTGCCGGAGGATGTGTGGTGTTGGCTGCATGGCTGCTGGCATTTTTTTTGAATGACAGCTACTTGTGGATGGTAATCGCCATCCTTTTGATTGATGCAGGAATGCAATGCATTCATTTGTCTAATCAGACAAGCGTGGTTGCCCTCGATGCATCTGCCATCAATCGTGTCAATACCGTTTATATGACCATTTATTTCTTGGGCGGTTCTGCCGGTACATTCGTTTCAGGTCTGTCTTGGCAACATTATGGATGGACAGGTGTGGTAGGTGTAGGAGTTACCTTTACCGTGGCTTCCCTGCTCGTAAATTGCCTCAAGCCAAAAACGGCATAAGAGAGTGGATGCCAAGAGAGTGGATGACCATTCAGGCTGAAATAATATTTGGAATACTTCTTCCAGCCTGAATATTTTTTATACCTTTGCATCCGTAAGAGTTACCAAAACAAGCAAAGCGATGCAGACCACGGCAATCAGGACGGTTGCCAACTCATTACCCCAAAACGAGGTAATTCTCCTAACTCTCTTGATTTCAGAGAGGTATATTCCTTACACAGATTTACGGAAAAAAACTGTTGGGCACGGAGGGGCGTGGCATTTTTAACGAACTATAATCCGCGCCCATCCGTCCTGTCTGCGTGCCGTTAAGATTTCGGCACGTCCCCCTACTTGCACTTGCTCAGCAGGAACCGTCCCGGCTGGCGGATGTCCTTGGGTTTCTTCACAATCTCGCTGATGCCCTGCCACACGGGGTGGCCGATGAGGCCGAAGCCGCTTTTCAGGATGATGGCATACTGTTCCTGGGGCGGGACCCGCCATCGTTGCATCTCCATCAGGAGGTTGTCGTAGTTGCGTGGCCGGCCGTCGGCGGGCGGATTCAGCTCGCCGACGCGTTGCAGCCAGTAGGCGTCGTCGTGAGTCTCCCGTTCCTCCACCGGCGGCGGCGTCCGGCCGTCGCCCTCCGCGGTGCCCCCGTTGTCGGGGGAACCCTGGGGGAGGGGTTTCTTTTTGCTTTGCTGTGCTTTGCTTTGCTGTGCTTTGCTTTGTGGCGTTTGCGTCGCAATTTCGGTCGTTTGCGTTACATTTTCGGGTGTTTGCGTTACATTTCCGGCCGTTTGGGTTGCGTGGCCCGTTTCCTCGTCGTCACGGGCGGGGGCTGCTTCCGCGTCGGTTTCCACCAGCCGGTAGCGTTCGTCCAGGTTGCGCTTGCGGCGGCGTTTGCTGCTGTAGAGGTATTGCTCCTGGATGTGGGCCGAGGTCAGGATGCCGTGTTCGCGGCAGAGGCGCTCGTCGAAAAGGCCGCATTTGACGGCCGTCCGCAGGACGTCCTCCACCTGCCGGGCGTCGGTGTCGAACAGCTCGGTGGAGAGGTCCTCGCAGAAGGCGTCGTTGAAGCGGACGTAGTAGCCCTCGCCGCCGTAGATGGCGGACAGGGCGCTGAGCAGCACGGTGAAGGCGCGGTCGCCATGCTGTTTCATCAGGCGGCGCACGGCACGTTGATGCATGAAGTCGGTGTCCAGGGGGAAGTAGTCCAGCCCTTGTTTCTTGATTCTTGCCATGGTTGTAGGGTTGTGTGGGTTTATAAGTCCGGTGGGCAGGGGTCAGGGTTCGTCGTCCAGGCCTTCCTCCCGTAGTTGTTGCTGTTTGCGCCTCACGCTCTCGCGGACCACCTTGCAAGCCTGCAGGATGAGTTGCATGCGCCGTTGCGGGTCGGTCTCCGTGAAGATGTTCGGGCGAGCGGGTGTCTTTTCCGTCGGGGCGAGGGCCTCGTCGGGGTGTTGGTGCAGGTAGTTCTGCTGGCGGCGGCAGGACTTGCAGTAGGCGTCGTGCTTGCCGGTGCGCTTGTTAATGATATAGAAATGGTCTGCGGGCAGTGTGCGGTGGCAGAGGCTGCAGGTGCGGGTTGGGTTTTCATGAATTGTCTTCATAGGTCGTTGTATGTTTTTAGGTAATGTATTCCGGGATATCCTCGCGCACGGGCGCTGTAGTCTGCGCCCGTGCTTGCAGTAGTCCGCGTCCGGGACGGCGGAATATGGCGGAGGCGGCGGATGGGGGAGTGTCGAAGAAATGTGTTTCATCTGTTGCGTATTTAAAATGGTTTCTTTATTTTTGTGGGCAAATATAAATGTAATTTTCAAAAAGGAAACAATAAAATTCTTGGATTATTATTTGGATTTTTGTAAGTTCCTGATTTGAAACCTGTAAGGAGGAAAAATATGAGATGTGAAAAGAACAATGACGAGATTTTCAACGTGGCGGAGGTCGTGAAGCGTGCCAAGCTGGCGATGGGTTTCCTGCGCGACAGCGAGTTGGCTGAGTTTCTGGGCGTGTCGCGCTCGACGCTGAGCAACTGGGTGGCCCGCAACAGCATCGACTTCCCCCTGCTGCTGGGCCGGCTGGACGGGGTGGACTATAATTGGCTGCTGACAGGCAAGGGCTCGCCCGTGCTGCAGCAGGGGTATTGCGACAACGAGCTGGCCAGCGGCCGGGTGGAACGCCTCCACCTCCCCAAGAGCGCGGAGGCGCTGGGCAATCGCAGCGTGACCCTGTATGACATCGAGGCCGCGGCCAATCTGAAGACCCTGCTCGACGCCCGTCCGCAGTATGCCCTGGGGCAGATTGTCATCCCCAATGTCCCGGCCTGCGACGGGGCGGTGTACGTCAGCGGCGACAGCATGTATCCCGTCCTGAAGGCGGGCGACATCGTGGGCTTCCGCTACATCACGAACTTCAACGACGTCATCTACGGCGAGATTTACCTGGTGTCCTACCGGACGGACCGCGACGACTACCTGGTGGTGAAATACGTCAACCGGTCCGACCGTCCCGGATGCATCCGCCTGGTCAGCTACAACCGCCACCATGCGCCGATGGACCTGGAGATAAAGAAAATCACGGCGATGGCCATCGTGAAGTTTTCCGTCCGGAGAAACCTGATGATGTAGCGAGGACGGGGAACCACGGAGAGCATCGTACACTAAAGAATAGACAACGTTAGAAAAAGAAGCAAAAGATTACCGGATAGGTAAGTTGCAAGAACTTTTGAGGGGTTAAGGAGTTAAGGAGTTAAGAAGTTAAGGAGTTAAGCCAATACCTTCTGTGTATACGGCTCATTGACTTACTATCGGCTTAACTCCTAACGGAGCGCAGCGGAGTGATAACTCCTTAACTTCTTAACTCCTATATATAAACTAAATATCAACATCTACTTATCATGAAAAAAAGAGCATGGAAAGGGTTGGTTGCGGCCCTTCTTCTATCCGTTTGCCCGGGGAGCCGGGCGGCGGCGCAACAGCAGGACTTGGCTACATGGGCCGTGGTGGAGGTGGTGCACGACTGGCAGCGGGCGGGGCTGGAGCTGGACGCGCTGCTGGAGTGGCGCACCAAGGACCGCCTGCGGCGGACGGACTGCGCGGTGGCCTACCTGGCCGTCAACCGGCAAATGTGGCCGTGGCTGTCGCTGGGTGTCAACTATGAGTTTTCCTACAACAATATGGATGCGGACGGCTGGATGGCGTGCCACGTCTACCGGTTGCGGGCCGTGCTGTCCACGCGCCTGTGGCGGTGGCTGGACGTGTCGCTGCGCGAGAAGTACGAGCATTCGCTGGGCCAGCACGGCTTCCGCGAGATGCTGCTGCGCCAGCGGTTGCGCCTGGGCCACACGCTGGCGCGGAGCGGCGTGGAGCCCTATGTGTCGGTGGAGACGTTCAACAGCCTGTTCGTGGGCGACGGATTCCGCCTGGCCCGCACGCGCTACCGGGGCGGGGCGGCCTTCCCGCTGGGCGGCGGCTGGACGGGCGACCTGTTCTACCTCTACCAGGACAGCCCGGCGAAGGGGACGCATGTGATGGGGCTGGCGGGGACGTACCGGTTTTAGAGAAGAGCGGGGACGTTCCCGGAAATTCTTCGGCCGTCATAACGGAATGGGGGGGCCGAAGTTTTTGTGATAAATAGGAATTTAATTCTTTAGACGCAGATGACGCTGATCTATAATCTTTGATAACGGATAATCAGTCAATAAAGAAAATGAATCTGCGTCATCCGCGTCATCTGCGTCTAAAGAATCACACCGATAAATTATCATTTAATCCTTACGCCTCCGCTTCTTTCCGTCTCCGCCGGATGCCCAGTCCGATGGCGGCCAGCGCGCCCACGGCCAGCAGCGACAGTCCGGCATAGGCGATGCCCTCGGTGACGTGCAGGCTCTGCGGGTCGAAGCGCATCTCCACCGTGTGCTGTCCGGCGGGGATGTGGAGGGCGCGGAGCACATAGTTGGCGCGGGCCAGGGGGGCGGGTTGTCCGTCGATGGTCACCTGCCAGCCGGCGGGGTAGTAGATTTCGGAGAATACGGCCACGCCGTCCGTCGTGTTCTGCGTCTCGTAGACCAGGCGGTTGGGCTCGTAGGCGGTCAGGCGGATGGTGCCGAGGCTGTCCGCCGGCGCCTGTTCCAGTCCTTTCAGGGCGTCGCGGAAGCGGGCGTCCACCACGGCCGTCTCGGCGGGCCGGAGGCCGGAGAGCGCGTCTATCTCCTCGTCGGCGTTGGCCACGTACTGCACGTGGCGGACAAACCAGGCGTTGCCCAGCGCGTGCGGGTTCTGCAGCGGGACGGTCCGGCCGTCCTCGGCGGCGGGGAAGATGACGTAGCGCGTGTTCAGCATGTTGAGCACGGGGAACTTCGCGGCCTCCAGGCTGTCCATGCGTCCGCCCTTGGCCACTACCTCCGAGGCCAGGGCCTGCATTTCGGGCACGATGTGGTGGTCTATCAGTTCCTGGTAGCGGCGCAGCTTGGCGGCGTGGTAGCCGCCGATGCTCTTGTGCCAGTAGGAGGTGTTGTTCTCGTTGAAGGTATTGGTGGCGAGGTTCAGCACGCGGTAGTCCAGGGCCGGGTCGGCCAGGATGGTCTTGTCCGTCTCGGTCGGCTCGAAGACGGTCTTGCTGGTCGAGGCGGGGACGAACTGGTCGTCATACAGGTAGCGCTTGTTGACGCCCCACAGGTCGACGAGGCACAGCAGGGCAATGCCGCCCACGGTGAACGACCGGCGCAGCCGTCCCCGGGCATAGAGCAAGAGTAGCAGCACGCCGACGGCAATGATGAGGAAGGAGCGCAGGGCGTCGCTCTGTACCAGCGCGGCGCGCATCTCGGACACGTTGGCCAGGATGCCGGGCAGCTCCTCGGCGGGCAGATAGCCTTGATTGGCAGCGCCTTGCAGCATCGCCATCTCCTGCGTGGACACGTAGTCCGAGGGCGACGGCGTGCCGCCGGGAACGGCCATCCACAGCGCCACGCCCGCCGTGAGCACCAGGCTGACGGCCACGCCCCGGAGGTGGCGGCGCAGCAGCGCGGGCTCTTGCATCAGCTTCACCAAGGCGAGGATGGCCAGCCAGGGGATGGTGAACTCGGCGATGACCAGGATGGACGACACGGCGCGGAACTTGTCGTACATCGGCACGTAGTCGATGAAGAGGTCCGTCAGCCACATCATGTTCTTGCCCCACGACAGCAGGATGGACAGCACCGTGGCACCCAGCAGGGCCCACTTCAGCGGTCCCTTCACCACGAAGCAGCCCAGCAGGAAGAGGAAGAGCACGAACGCGCCCACGTAGACGGGTCCCGCCGTCATGGGTTGCTCGCCGAAGTATTGCGTCAGCGAGCGGTACAGCCCGGCATAGCGCGGGTCGGCTTTCTCCATCGCCGTCTCGTTCTGGGCCAGGGGGACGGAGGCACCGCCCTTGTAGTTGGGCACCAGCAGCGTCCACGTCTCGCCGATGCCGTAGCTCCACTGCGTGATGTAGTCGCGGTTCAGTCCGCCGCTGGCGTTGGCCTGCTGGGCGCCGGTGTCATGCGTCAGCTCGCTGGGGCCGCGCATCGTTTCCTTGCTGTACGTATAGGTGTGATAGAGGTTCGAGAGGTTGATAGCCACGCCCACCAGTCCGGCGATGACGAGCACGCCCGTGGCGCGGACAAACTGCGGCATCCGGCCTTCGCGCCACGCCCCGATGCCGTAGGCAATGACAAGGAAGAGCATGACGAACAGGAAGTAGTAGGTCATCTGCAGGTGGTTGGACATCACCTGCAGGGCAGTGAACAGGGCCGTCACCACGCCGCCCGCCAGCAGCCGGCCGCGGTAGATGAGCACCATGCCGCCTATCGTGGGCGGGATGTAGGCCAGGGTGACGAATTTCCAGATGTGTCCGGCGGAGATGAGGATGAAGAAGTAGGACGAGAAGGCCCACAGCACGCCGCCGATGCCCGCATACCACGCCGGGATGCCGAAGGCCCGCAGCAGGATGTAGAAGCCCAGCATCATGATGAACGTCAGATAGACGTAGTTGGGCAGAAAGAGCTGGTAGACGCGTTGCGCCCAGGACAGGGGGCGGGTGGAGTCATACGAGGGGGAAATCTGGTACGTGGGCATGCCGCCGAACATCGTGTTGGTCCAGCGGGTGCGTTCGCCCGTGCGTTCGTAGTATTCCTGCGCCTCGTGGCCGGCGCCGGCGCCCGCCTCCGTGTCGTGCTGGAAGAGGATGCGTCCCTCCGTGTCCGCAGGGAAGAAGTAGACGAAAGACAGCAGCGCGAAAGCCACGATGACGAGAATGTCGGGAAGAAGTCGTTTCATGTTGAATGAAAAATTAAAAAAATGAAGAATGATGGACGGAGGATAAGTCCCTCTATCCGGGGCACAAAGATAGCGCAAACCCGGCGCACACGAAAATAAATCGGGCGTTAAGTGATGCCCTCGTGCCACAATTCTTCATTCCTCTATTCTTCATTCTTCATTTATTGTCGTACCTTTGCCCCGCGAAATAAACTCAAGAACTCATAAACCCAATAACTCACAAACTCATGAAGATAGGAGTCATCAACGCAATGGAGGACGAGCACGCCCGTCTGGCCTCGCACCTCGAGGAGGCGCACGAACAGTCGTGCGGACTATATAGTTACGTGGAAGGCCGTCTGGGCGCCAATACCCTGGTCCTGACCCGCTGCGGCATCGGCAAGGTGAACGCCGCCCTGGGCGCCGCCGAACTGATCCGCCGTTTCTCCCCCGACTGCATCGTCAGCACGGGTGTGGCCGGCGGTACGGGCGAAGGGCTGCAGGTGACGGATGTCGTGGCCGGTGCCCGCGTGGCATATCATGACGTGTGGTGCGGCGACGGCAATGCCTACGGACAGGTGCAGGGCCTGCCCGCCGTGTTCGAGGCCGACCCCCGTCTGCTGGCCTGTGCCCGCCGCCTGTCCGAAGCCGGGGGCCTGGAGAGCCGCATACACTGCGGCCTGATCTGCACGGGCGACCAGTTCATCACCGACCGCGCCAAGCTGGACGCAATCCGTGCCGCCTTCCCCGACGTGCAGGCCGTGGACATGGAGTCTGCCGCCATCGCGCAGACGTGCTACTTATATAAGGTGCCCTTCATCAGCTTCCGCATCGTCAGCGACACGCCGGGCAGCGAGGGACACTGGCAACAGTACCTCGACTTCTGGGGCACCGTGGCCGACCGCTCGTTCCACGCCACGAAGGCATTTCTTGAAGTGATTAGTGATTAGCGATTAGTGATTAGTGATTAGTATGGGGTTACTGAACGCTAACCACTCATCACTAACCACTTATCACTAACCACTCATCACTAACCACTTATCACTAACCACTCATCGCTAATCACTAATCACTCATCACTTATGAAGAAGATTCCCAGTTTCACCATCGACCACATCCGCCTCCTGCGAGGCATCTACGTTTCCCGCCGCGACGAGGTGGGCGGCGAAGTCATCACCACCTTCGACATCCGCATGAAGGAACCCAACCGCGAGCCGGCCCTTCATCCCGGCGCGTTGCACACCATCGAGCACCTGGCTGCCACCTACCTGCGCAACTGTCCCGAGTGGCAGGACCGCATCGTCTATTGGGGCCCCATGGGCTGCCTGACGGGCAACTACCTGCTGATGCGCGGCGACCTCACTCCTGCCGACATCCTGCCCCTGATGCAGGACACCTTCCGCTTCATTGCCCAGTATGAGGGCGAAGTGCCCGGCGCGGCCCCCCAGGACTGCGGCAACTACCTGCTGCACGACCTCCCCATGGCCCGCTGGGAGGCAGGCAAGTATCTGCACGAGGTGCTGGAGCGGATGACCCCGGCAAACATGGAGTATCCTGCCAAGGAAGAGGACTGACCTATAAGGCGCTCTCCTTGGTTAATAGTTATTAAAGATAGAATGTCTGTTGTCGGAATTGGAGGATTTCATTACCTTTGACTGACAATTTACAACAAAGCTGTTAAATTTAACTCTAAAATGACACTGTCATGGATGCACAAAGTATCGGCAAACATGCGGGAATAGTATGGCGCCTGTTGGACCATAACCGCAGATGGGAGTATAACGAATTGAAAGAAGCCACGGGCCTGTCCGACCGCGACCTTAACGCGGCCATCGGTTGGCTGGCCCGGGAAGACAAAATCCAGTTCGAGACCGGTAAGAAGGACGGGCGTGACTACCTGTATCTGGAGCTGAACCTATACATCGGATAAAAAGACGGACTGGACGGACGCAGAAAGGAAAAGAGGGAATGTCGGCACTGAGTCGACATTCCCTCTTTCCTTTTGGGAGGCTTTCATCAAGCCTTAGGCCCGTGGCTCACGTCATTCCAGGACAATCTCGTCCACGAAGACGAAAGCCGGATGACCCTTGCCGCCGTGCCAGGCGGGCAATTTTGCGCTCTTGACGATGACCTCCACGTAGCGGGCCGTGACGGGGTCAAAGCTGATTTCGTGCGGATAGATACCGTCCTTGTCGTCCTTCTTCATCGCGGGGATGGACTGGGAGTAAACCTCCTTGAAGGCCTTGCCGTCGTCGGACACCTTGACGGTGATGCCTGCGGTCTCCATGATCCAGTCGCCCTTCACCACGTTGGTGTTGAAGGACACCTTGCTGAACTCGGTCGGCTCCTTCAGGTCAATCACTGCGTCCATGTCCTTGCCCTGGAAGCCCAGCCAGCGGCCGGTCTTGTAGTTCTCGCCGCCCACGAGGCCGTCGGTCAGCTCCACGCCGCCGTTGAAGTCATAGCCCTTGCTCGGGGCCTCGCGCAGGGTGACGGCCTTGGTCGTGGCCTTGTTGAAGACGATTTTCTCGCTGAACAGGCGGCTCTTTCCGCCGTCGGGACGGATGACTACGGCCTTGAGCTCGGCATTCTGCTTGATGCGCACGGGTGCCTCATACTTGGGGCTGGCCGCCGTGGGTTCGGTGCCGTCCAGCGTGTAGTGGATGTCGCCCTTGCCCTGGGTGGTCATGGTCACCACCACCTCGCCGCTCTCGCTGTCGGTCGTGATGTCGGCGTGGATGTCGAAGATGTGCTTGGCGTAGTTGTAGCCCTGCTGGTCATACAGTTCGGTGAAGCGCACCAGGCGGGGCAGGAATTCGTTGTAGTCCTTCTGCTGGTCCTTGTCTCTCCACTGCACTTCGGCCAGGGCAGCCATGCGCGGCATTTCCATGTATTCCACCTGGCTGAACGTGGGGATGTACTCCGTCCACAGGTTGGCCTGCACGCCGATGATGTACTGCTGGTATTCCTCGGGGATGCCGTCGGTGGGCTCGAAGGAATATACCTTCTCTACGGGCACATAGCCGCCGATGGCGATAGGCTCGTTCTCCGTGTCCGTGCTCTGGTAGTAGTCGAAGTAGAGGAAGTTGTTGGGCGTCATGATGACGTCGTGCTTCATCTGGGCTGCCTTGATGCCGCCGGCCGTTCCGCGCCAGCTCATCACGGTGGCG
This sequence comes from Candidatus Bacteroides intestinavium, assembly GCA_019118325.1. Taxonomy (GTDB): domain Bacteria; phylum Bacteroidota; class Bacteroidia; order Bacteroidales; family Bacteroidaceae; genus Bacteroides; species Bacteroides intestinavium. The sequence goes on along the minus strand of DWZE01000055.1, from coordinate 1,763 downwards.
TTGGGTGCCAGTCCGCCTTCCAGGATTTCGTCCCATCCGATGATGTGGCGTCCCTTGCTCTCTACGAATTTCTCCATGCGGCTGATGACGTAGCTCTGCAGGTACATCTCCTTCGTGTGTTCGCGGTCGCTGCGGATGCCCAGGGCCTTGATGCGGGCCTGGCACTTGGGGCACTTCTCCCAGCGCACCTTGGGACATTCGTCGCCGCCCACGTGGATGTATTCCGAGGGGAAGAGGTCGATGACTTCGGCCAGGACGTCCTCCAGGAACTGCATGGCCTGGTCGTTGCCGGCGCAGATGACGTCGTCGGCGATGCCCCACATGGTCCATACGTCATACGGTCCGCCCGTGCAGCCCAGTTCCGGATAGGCGGCCAGGGCAGCCAGCTGGTGGCCCGGCAGGTCTATTTCGGGCACGATGGTGACGAAGCGTTCCTCGGCGTAGCGGATGACGTCGCGGATCTGGTCCTGCGTGTAGAAGCCGCCGTAGGGCTGTCCGTCATACTTGCCGCTGTTGTGGCCGATGACGGTCTCCTTGCGCTGCGAGCCGATTTCCGTCAGCTTGGGGTATTTCTTGATTTCGATGCGCCAGCCCTGGTCGTCGGTCAGGTGCCAGTGCAGGCGGTTCATGTTGTGCAGCGCCAGCATGTCGATGAAGCGCTTCACGGAGTCCACCGGGAAGAAGTGGCGCGACACGTCGAAGTGCAGGCCGCGGTAGGCGAAGCGGGGGGCGTCGTTGATTTGCACGGCGGGCAGCTCGATGTCCATGCCCTGGGCGCTGGCGGGGATGGACTTGCGCAGCGTCTGTGCGCCGTAGAACACGCCTGCGGGCGAGCCGCCGGCAATCTCGATGCCATCCTGTGCGACGGTCAGGCGGTAGCCTTCGGGGTTCTCAATGTCCTGTGCCACGGAGAGCTGGATGCCGCCCTCGCCGGCCTGTACCTTGGGCAGTTTGCTCGTGGCGTCCTGGATGTATCCGGCCAGGTAGTTGGCCACGCGCTGGAGCACGGTGTCACCCTCGGTATAGCCGATGGTGGTGGACGATGTCAACACGAACGGGGCACTGCCCTGTTCATTCATCTCGTTGGGCAACGGAACGATGTCGTAGCTGCCCTGCACTTTGCCGCCCGAGCAGGCTGCCAGGCCTAACGTGGCCGTCAGCAAGCAGGCGTACTTGGTCAGTTTGTTCATACTTGAATTGGTTTTAGTAAATTTGGAATAATAATATGTTGTGATAGTCTTCTGGACAGTTCCCTGCCGGCACGGGGCGCGTCAGATGATTTCGATGCCCTTCTCCCGGCAGAGTTGCAGCCCCAGGTCCTTCAGCTTGAACTTCTGGATTTTGCCGCTGCCCGTCATGGGGAATTCCTTGATGAAGAAGATGTACTTGGGTATCTTGTAGCGCGAGATTTTGCCCATGCAGAATTCGCGCACGTCCATCTCGTCCATCGTGACGCCCTCGTGCAGGATGATGAATGCGCCCACCGCCTCGCCGTATTTCTTCGAGGGGATGCCGGCCACCTGCACGTCCTTCACGCCCGGCAGCTGGTAGAGGAACTCCTCGATTTCGCGCGGGTAGATGTTCTCGCCGCCGCGTATGATCATGTCCTTGATGCGGCCGGTGATGCGGTAGTAGCCCTCAGCGTCCTTCACGCCCAGGTCGCCGCTGTGCAGGAAGCCGTCCCGGTCTATCACCTCGGCCGTGGCCTCCGGGTTCTTTGATTTCTTCTCTACCTTGGCTCTTTTAACTTTTGCATTTTGTTT
>DWZE01000054.1 GCA_019118325.1 Candidatus Bacteroides intestinavium | reverse complement strand
TGAAACCATTGAAATTCATAAATCTATGATAAAACTTAATCCGTGAAATCCGCGTAATCCGCGCCTAAAACTCTAATCGATAAATTATCATTTAAAGCAATGAACAGAATAATGAACCGCTGCCTGGCAGTTCTCTTGGCACTGGCCTTGCTGCCCGGTGCCGCCTCGGCGCAAGACCGTCGCGACAAAGAACAGACTTACGTGATGGAACACCCGTATGAGGTGACCAAGATAACCCCGCCGCAAGGCAAGAAGGTGAAGAACGTCATCCTGATGATTGGCGACGGCATGAGCCTGATGCACGTCTATTCCGCCTGGACGGCCAATCGTGGCAAACTCTTCCTGACGGACAACTGCCAGGCTGTAGGCCTCTCGAAGACCTATTGTGCCAACCGCCTCATCACCGATTCCGGAGCAGGTGGCACAGCCATGGCCATCGGACAGAAAGCCAACTATCACTCTGTCGGCGTGGACACGCTGGGCAATCCTCAGCCCTCCCTGATTGACCTGACTGATGCCAAGGGCCTGTCCACCGGCATCACCGTGACGTGTCGTCTGTGGGATGCCACCCCGGCAGACTTCTGCTGCCACAACGTGGATCGCGACCAGGAAGAAGCCATCGTGGCCGACTATGTGAAGAGCCCCGTACAGTACGTCTTCGGCGGAGGCGCCAAGCTGTTCAAGAACCGCAAGGATGGCCGCGACCTCCTTGCCGAACTTCGTGCCAAGGGCTATCAGACCCCCAAGACATGGGAAGAGCTGAGCCAAATCAAGAGCGGCAAAGTCTTCGCCGTGCCTTATGAAGTGGATACGCCCCTGCCCGCCGAACGCGGTGACCTGCTGGCCCGCGCCTCGCTGAAAGGCATCGACCTGCTGAATCAGAACGAAAAAGGCTTCTTCATGATGATCGAAGGCTCGCAACTGGACGACTACGGTCACTTCAACGACCTGGACATGCTGATGCAGGAGACACACGACTTCGACCGCACCATCGGCGCCATCTATGAATGGGCTGCCCGCGACGGCGAGACCCTGGTCATCGTCACCGCCGACCATGAGACGGGCGGCCTGACCCTCGTAGGCGGCGACCTGAAGGAAGGCAAGATTGTAGGCAAATTCTCCACCGGCGACCACAGCGGCGTCATGGTACCCGTCTATGCCTTCGGCCCCGGCGCCGAGGAATTCACCGGCGTCTTTGAGAATACCGACATCTTCCACAAAATCAAGAAGCTGCTCGGGCTGTAAATAGGAATTTAATTCTTTAGACGCAGATGACGCTGATGCCGCTGATCTATAATCTTTGATAACGGATAATCCGTCAATAAAGAAAATGAATCTGCGTCATCCGCGTCATCTGCGTCTAAAGAATCACACCGCTAAATTATCATTTTCTTACCTGCTTAAAAACAACATCCACCCCATGCTGAAACACCTCCTCTTCACCTCGCTGCTTTGCCTGGCCTGTGCCGTCCGCATAGACGCCCAAAGCTGCGGCAACGACGAGAAATACCACCTGCCCTACAAGAACACGTATGTCAAGGAACCGTTGGTCACCGAGAACGAATACCGCGTGGCCAAGCCCCAAGTCATCACCCCCAAAAGCTTCGCAGAAGCCAGGCAAATCCTGCCCAACCCCATCTGGGCGGGACATCCGAAAGAGATTGAAATGTACTGGCGTGCCTGGGAGATTGCCGTGGGCAACATCCGCGCCCCGCAAGAAGGCTCAGGCTTCGTATCCAGCTACCTGGACACGGCCTACAACGGCAATATCTTCATGTGGGATTCATCGTTCATCCTGATGTTTGCCCGCTACGGCGCGCGGTTTTTCCCCTTCCAGCAGACGCTGGACAACTTCTACGCCAAGCAGCATCCCGACGGCTTCATCTGCCGCGAGATCAAGGCCGACGGCGCCGACTGCTTCGAGCGTTATGACCCCGTCAGCACCGGGCCCAACCTGATGCCCTGGTGCGAGATGGTCTACTTCCACCAATTCGGCGACACGGAACGCCTGCACAAGATATTCCCCGCCCTCTGCGCTTACTACAAATGGCTGCGCCTGAACCACACGTGGCGCAACGGCATGTACTGGTCCAGCGGCTGGGGCACGGGGATGGACAACATGCCCCGCGTGCCCGAAGGCTACAGCCCCATCTACAGCCACGGGCACATGATCTGGCTGGACACCAACCTGCAACAGCTCTTCACGGCCAACCTCCTGCTCCAGATGGGCTTCTACCTGGAACGCTGGCAAGAGATTGAGGACTTCGAGGACGAGGCCAAGATGCTGAAGAAGTACATCCGCGAGAACCTGTGGGACGAAAAGACGGGCTTCCTCTACGACCAATATGCCGACGGCTCCCTCTGCACCACGCAGGGCATCGGCGCCTACTGGGCCTTGTACACCGACGTGCTGGACAGCACCCGCCTGGACCGTCTGGTGGCCCATCTGGAAGACACGACCACCTTCAACCGCCCCGGCCGCGTCCCCTCGCTGGCTGCCAACCACCCCAAGTATAAGGCCAACGGCCGCTACTGGCAAGGCGGCGTATGGCCCGGCACCAACTATATGGTGATGCGCGGCCTGGTGGAAAAGGGCTACCGCAAACTGGCGCGCGAAATCTGTCTGAACCACTACGCCGAGGTGCTGCAAGTCTACAAGGACACCGGCACCTTCTGGGAATACTATGCGCCCGAATCTGCCGAACCGGGCTTCATGGCCCGCAAGGAGTTTGTCGGCTGGGCCGGACTGCCTCCCATTGCGGAGCTGATAGAGTTCATCATCGGCATCCGGGGCGACTACGTGGAGCGCCAGATTGTCTGGGACCTGAACCTGACGGAAGAAAACGGCATCGAACGCTATCCCTTCGGACCTGACGGGATGATTGACCTGAAGGCCGAGGCACGCCGTTCGCCCGATGCCGAGCCGCGCATCACGGTCAACTCGAACATCCCCTTCACGCTCGTCGTGCTCTATGGCGACAAGGAGAAGAAGATTGCTGTCGAACCGGGACAAAAGACGTATTAGGAGGTGAAACGCTTTCACCTCAGGAGATGGAACGCTTTCGGCTTACTATCCTCAACGGTTAAGGATTACTATCCTCAACGATTGAGGATAAAAACCGGGACAATGACTCATTGAATAACATAAATATAAGTGTATCTGTCACCCCGAGCGTAGCCGAGGGGTCTCACATAAGGTCTCCCTTATGCGTTTCGTGAGATGTCTCGACAAGCTCGACATGACAGATACACAGATACACAGTAACATACCATAAAATATATATAGTAATACCCCCATGAAAAGAAATAACATGTCGCGACGCCGCTTCCTCCAGACGGGAGGGCTCGCCCTGGCCGCCTTGGCCGTTCATCCTTTTGACTCGCTGGCCTCCGTGGCGGACGGGCCTTCCGCGTATAAATCCCTGCGCCCCGCGCCGGACAAACGGCATTTCACCTCGAAAGCCGTAGAAGCCGTCATTGCCGAAACCAAACCGAAAATCAAGGACGAGAAGCTGCGCTGGATGTTCGAGAACTGCTTCCCCAACACGCTGGACACTACCGTCAAATATACCCTGAAGGACGGCAAGCCCGATACCTTCGTCATCACCGGCGACATCGAAGCCATGTGGCTGCGCGACTCGTCCGCCCAGGTGTGGCCCTACCTGCCCCTGATGAAGAACGATGAGCCGCTCCGCCTGCTGGTCGAGGGCCTCATCCGCCGACAGGCAGAATGCATCTGCATCGACCCCTACGCCAACGCCTTCAACGACGGCCCCTTGGGCAGCTATTGGGAGACAGACCACACGCAGCACATGGTGAAGGAGCTGCACGAACGCAAATGGGAGATTGACTCCCTCTGCTACCCCATCCGCCTGGCCTACCATTACTGGAAGCTGACGGGCGACACGGCCCCCTTTGATGCCCGGTGGCACACGGCCATGACGCTGGTGATAAAGACCTTCAAGGAGCAGCAGCGCAAGGACGGGCTGGGCCCGTACAGCTTCCGGCGCGACTGCGACCGCCCCACGGACTCGCAGATCAACAACGGCTGGGGCGCCCCGGTGAAGCCCGTCGGGCTCATTGTCTCGGCTTTCCGCCCGTCGGACGATGCCACGCAATACGGCTTCCTCATCCCCTCCAACATGTTTGCCGTGGTCTCCCTGCGCCAGTTGGCGGAGATGGAGCAAAAGATTCGCAAAGACGAAGCCTTTGCCTCGGAATGCCAGGCACTCGCCGAAGAGGTGGACGAGGCCATCCGCCGCCATGCCATTGTCAACCATCCCGTCTGCGGCCGCATCTACGCCTTCGAGGTGGACGGCTACGGCAATGCCCTCTGCATGGACGATGCCAACGTGCCCAGCCTGCTGGCCGCGCCCTACCTGGGCTACTGCTCCTTCAAGGACACCATCTACCGCAACACCCGCAAGATGATCTGGAGCCAGGATAATCCTTACTTCTTCCGCGGCAAGGCGGGCGAAGGCGTGGGCGGACCGCACGTGGGACTGAACTACGCCTGGCCCATGAGCCTCATCATGAAAGCCTTTACGACAGACGATGCCGACGAAATCCGCACCTGCCTGCGGATGCTCCGCGACACGGACGGCGGCACAGGCTTCATGCACGAGTCCTTCAACGTGGACGATGCCAAGGACTTCACCCGCTCGTGGTTCGCGTGGACCAACACGTTGTTTGGCGAACTAATTTTGCACACCGTCCGCGAATATCCCACCCTCTTGTCACATGACTTATGAAAAAGATAGTTTGTTGGTTGGTTGCCGCGTCCCTTGCCCTCCTGTCGTGTACGGAAGGTGAGGGCAACGCGGCCCTGGGCATCATCCCGATGCCCAACGAGATGGAGACGGCCTCCGGGCATTATACCCTGTCGGGGGAAACCACGGTGTCGCTCCCTGCGGGGGAAAACGCGCAGAAAGTGGTCCGCTACCTGGCAGACGTCTTAGGCCACACGTCTGTCTCCCTGAAGCCTGTGCCCGAAGGAACAGAAGCAGACCTCTGCCTGGCTGTGGACAGCACCCTGCCCGACGAAGCCTACCGGCTTGTAGTGGACAGACAGGGCATCAATATCGCGTCCAACGCTTCGGGAGCCGGATGGTTCTATGGCGTGCAGTCGCTGCTGCAACTGCTTCCTCCGGAGATTTATGATGCCGGGCAGCCTTTCCGGGAAGCGTTGGAAATCCCGGCTGTCCGCATCGAAGACGCGCCCCGCTTCCCCCACCGAGGGGCCATGATGGACGTCGGGCGCAACTTCCTGCCCAAGGAGGAAGTGCTGAAGTTCATCGACCTGATGGCTTCCTACAAGATGAATGTCTTCCACTTCCACCTCACGGACGACCAGGGCTGGCGCATCGAGATCAAGAAATATCCCCGTCTGACGGAAATCGGCTCGCACCGTCCGCAGACACAGATAGGCCATTCGGACTATTATTATCCCCGCCGCTTCGACGGGAAACCCACAGGCGGCTACTACACGCAAGACGAGATCCGGGAAATCGTGCAGTATGCTGCCGACCGCTTCATCACCGTCATCCCCGAAATAGAAATGCCCGGACATGCCTCGGCGGCATTGGCTGCCTATCCGGAACTGTCCTGCGGTCTGGGCAAGACGTATGTGGTGCGCGACTACTTCGACGTGTTCGACGAGGTCTATTGCCCCAAAGAGCATACTTTCCGCTTTTTGGAAGATGTACTGACAGAAGTGATGGACCTGTTTCCCAGTCACTATATACACATTGGTGGCGACGAGTGCCCCAAGAAGGCCTGGAAGAAGTGTGCCCATTGCCAAGCCCTGATGAAGCGCGAAGGACTGGCTGACGAAGAAGCCCTGCAAAGCTGGTTTATCCACCGCATCGAGCAGTTTGTCAACAGCCGGGGACGCGACATCATCGGCTGGGACGAAATCCTGCAAGGCGGCCTGGCTCCGAACGCCACGGTCATGTCCTGGCGCGGCGAAGTGGGAGGCATCGAGGCTGCACGGCAGAAGCATCAGGTCATCATGACGCCCGGCGTGCGCTGCTACTTCGACTATTACCAGGCCGCTCCCGAGCAAGAGCCGATGGCCATGCGTGGTTTCCTGCCCTTGGACACCGTCTATGCTTACGATCCCCTGCCTGCGGCCCTGACGCCGGAAGAGCAGGCCTGCATCATTGGCACGCAGGCCAATATCTGGGGCGAATATATCCAAACTCCCGCACACTTTGAATACATGGCCTTTCCCCGCCTTCTGGCCATGGCTGAAGTGCAATGGACCCAACCGGCCCGCAAAGACTTCCAGTCGTTCGCCCAAAGGCTGGACAAAGAATTCTGCCGCCTGGACCTACGCCAGGTGAATGCCTGCCGCAATTTCTATGAGGTGGATGCCGCCGGGGCATGGAATGAAGCCAACCGAACTTATGAGGTGACCTTGCGCACTCTCTGCCCCGGTGCCGAAATCCGATATGCCTTGAATGACTCTGTGGTGACGGCTTCATCGACCCGTTATGCAGCCCCCATCCCCCTTACCGAAGATGCCGTGGTCTATGCCGCAGCCTATCGGGACGGGAAGCCTTTGGGACGTGTGACGCAAACCGCCTTTGCCGTCAATAAGGCCACGGGATGCACCTACTCGTATAGCGAGACGCCCTCATTGGGAGACTTATGCACCATCCACTCGCTGACAGATGGACGACAGGGAGTCGCACGCGACCACCATCGTTGGCTCACATTCCGGCGGGACACCATGCAACTTGTCCTGAAGTTGCATCAACCCTGCACCATCAGCAACGTGTCTTTTGCCTCGCTCTGGCGTCCATGGAATTCGTTGTGGCCGATACGCGCGGCACGGATTTCCGTATCTACGAATGGCGAACATTTCAAACCTGTGGCCGATAGCCTGTTCACCTATGACTTCACGCCCACGGAGGCCATCCGCTTCCCGCTATCTCTCAGTTTCCCGGAGGTAGAAGCCGCCTTTGTGCGGCTGGAACTGGTCGGTGGAGGTCCATGCCCCAAAGGATATTATAACGAAGGAAAGCCCAGTGAATTCTCGCTGGACGAAATAGAAATCAATTAAGAAGCTGTTTTGATTTTATTTCTAACCTATTTTATTCGGCTTTTCTGTGTAACTTGATGTCATGAAATACAGTAGTTCACTATTCGAAATACAGTAGTTTAATACAGGAAGTACAGTAGTTCATGAACTGATATAACTACTACAATCATTAGAAGAATGCCGGAATAAAATCAAAACAGATTCTAAAAAACAGATAAACATGAAGAAAGTAATGACCCTCTTGCTCGTGTTGCTGGGCTGGATGTCCACAACCGGCTATGCGCAAAAGCCAACTTTTGCTTTCAAGGATGGCAAATTCAAAGTCGTCCAGTTCACGGACCTGCATTGGACACCCCGCTCGCCAGGGTGTGCCGAAACAGAAGCTACCATCCGTGCGGTGCTGAAGGCCGAACAGCCCGCCTTGGCCGTGTTGAGCGGCGACGTGGTGACCGACGACCCGGCCCGCGAAGGCTGGGAAGCCGTAGTCAACCTCTTCAACGAACTGAAAATGCCTTTCGTAGTAACCATGGGCAACCACGATGCCGAGTATCTGGCCAAGGATGATATTTACGATTTCCTGATGCAATCTCCCTACTACGTGGGCGAGAAAGGGCCTAAGGACATCAAAGGCTGCGGCAATTGCATCCTGCCTGTTCAAGGTGCCGACGGAAAAGCGGAAGCCGTGCTCTACTTCCTGGACTCCAATGACTATCAGCCCGAGAAACTCTACGGAGCCTACGACTGGATCCACTTCGACCAGATAGCCTGGTACCGCGACCAGAGTACCCGATTCACCCAAGCCAACGGCGGACAGCCGTTGCCGGCCTTGGCCTTCTTCCACATCCCTCTGCAAGAATATGGGGAAATCGTGGGTGACAACAAGACCTATGGCACCAAAAATGAGGGCATAGCCGCCTCCCGTCTCAACTCGGGCATGTTCACCTCGTTCATCGAGATGCAGGATGTGATGGGTGCCTTCGTGGGGCACGACCACGACAACGACTACCTGGGTATCAACAAGGGCATTCTCCTGGCTTTCGGCCGCGTGACGGGCAAGGACGCTTACGGTGACCTGAAACGGGGTGCCCGCATCATCGAACTGTACGAAGGACAGCGCAAGTTCAACACGTGGATCACAACCCCGGATGGACGTGAGGCAACCTATTACTATCCCTCCGGCCTGAACTCGGAGGAAGAGGCGCGCATGACGTATTCCCCCGCCTTGAATGTAAAGCCCACCCGGCAGGGAGTGGCCTATACCTATTATGAAGGAGACTGCGAAAAGACGGCCGACATCGCCGCTTGCCGTAAAGTAAAGGAAGGCACGATGAAGAACTTCTCCATCGCCGAAGCTCCCCTGGAAGACCACTTCGCCTACGAGTTCCGCACGCTGCTGCGCATCCCGCAGAAGGGCGTATATCGCTTCTACACGTATTCGGACGACGGTTCGGTGCTCTACATCGATGGACAGAAGGTGGTGGACAACGACGGCGGGCACAGTGCCGGACGCGCGGAAGGAAAGATTGCCTTGGACGAAGGCTTCCACGAAGTACGCCTACTCTACTTCGAAGACTACATGGGGCAGGCACTGGAAGTAGGTTTCTGCGGCAAAGACATCTTTGAAACAGTCCTGCCGGACGAACTGCTATACTTACCGGAATAAGCGTATCGGTATCAACTCCAACCGGGTAAGGTCCGGAATCCTTTACGGAACTTATTGGGTGTGGTGCCCTTCAATGCCTTGAATTGGCGGGACAGGTT
>DWZE01000053.1 GCA_019118325.1 Candidatus Bacteroides intestinavium | reverse complement strand
TATTATCTTTTGAGGAGTTAAGGAGTTAAGAAGTTAAGTAGTTAAGCCAATACCTCTGTGTATACGGTTCTCATTGACTTACTATCGGCTTAACTCCTAACGGAGCGCAGCGGAGTGATAACTCCTTAACTTCTTAACTCCTTCATATAAACTAAAAATCAACATCTACTTATTTATATAGGGCTTTGCCCAGGTCTTCCAGTCCGGCTTCTCCGGGCAAGCCGGGATAGGCTTGTTTCATGGCATCCACGAAAGCCTGTGCCGTCTTGTTGGTAGCATGCAACTCTTTCATCTTTTTCAGGTAAGCTATTTTGAACTCCACTGCATCACGCTTTGCTGCACCGCCATGTCCTCCGATGAACAGTTCCGCACCCGAGGCCAGTGAGTTTTCTGCTGCTGCAATTTCAGCGTCAATGGCAGCCGGGGAAGATATTTGCAAGTGGCTGGCATGTGCCTTTGCCGGAGTCCAATGGGTATAATATGCTTTGCCTCCTATCAGAATACTTGCACCAGGAAAGTCCGATGTCGTGTTAAGAGATTGAACAAAATAAATGCTATCTTTTTCATCGTGATTGTTATAATTAAAGTGGCACATTAGCTGTCTAATATCCTATAGTAAAACGCTCAACATGGTGTTTAGGATTCTCAAGTTCATCTACCATTGCCATGGCGTAGTCCTCCACGGAGATGTGGCTCTTTCCGTTTTCGTCTACGATAAGGTCGTCTTTTCCCAGGCGGAATTTCCCGGTACGTTTGCCCGGTTCCAGTGTGCCGGCAGGCGAGAAGAAAACCCAGTCGATGTCTTTCTCGTTCATCAGCGTGTTCAGATAAAATTCGCCGAGTGATTTGACTCCACCCATGATGGCATCCGGTATGGCACCGGAATCTACCACGCGAAGCCCCGGCGCACAGAACAAAGTGCCGGCTCCACCTACGCACAACAGCCTGCTTACGCCCGACTGTTTGGCTGCTTGCAGTATCAACGGATAATTGCGTAAAGTGTCCTCGTAGATATGAGGATTTGTCCAACCCGGATTGTATGCGCTGATAATAGCGTCCTTGCCCTTGCAGGCTTCAGTCAGCGCGTCCGTATCAGATACGTCTGTCTTTACAATAGTCAGATTGGGATTTGATACATTAATTTTTTCCGGGTTGCGTACAACGGCTGTCACTTTGTGGCCCCTGGCCAGCAATTCGTTCAGGAGGGCGGTTCCTACGAATCCGCTTGCTCCAATCAATGTTACATTCTTCATGTTCTTACTAATTTGATGAGTTTATTACTTACCAAAAGTTTCTTTGTTTCTTTTGTGCTGCAAAATTAGGAAGAGTTTTTCTGACCTGCAAGTAGGTACTTGAACATCAGATACTTACGTAGAGGTAACCATTGTTGGTTATGAGCTACTTATAAACAAAAATATTCTTGGAAAAAAGTTCTTTGCTGCTTGAAGGGAATTTGCTTACCTTTGTAGAGTGATTTAAAATACAATATATTATGGATAGAACTACGATACAAGATGCGCTGTTTCCGGGTTGTCCGATACGGAATATCCTGGCAAAACTCTGTGATAAATGGTCCCTTCTGGTCATATATACCCTGGACAAAGCGGACAAGGAAACGATACGTTTCAAAGAATTGCAGCGCGAAATACCGGACATCTCGCAGAAAATGCTGACTGTAACCCTGCGTGCATTGGAAGACGATGGCTATGTTACCCGCACGGTATACCCCGAAGTTCCTCCAAGAGTAGAATATGCGCTGACGTCACGGACACGCTCTTTGCTTCCACATATCAATGCTCTGATAAAATGGGCAGCAGAAAATATGGATGCGATTATAAAAGACAGGAAAAAGGCTTGTGGGAAATGAGTAAAAAAGCAGCCGTCTTAGGTGTGGGGCGGCTGCTTTTCTTTATTGTTTGTTGGTCAGAGTGTGTCGCAGATGTCATTGCATAGCCCATAGGCGTACATCATCATCCGCGGGATGTGGAAGGGTCCCTTGAAGATGTTGCCTTTGGCCGGTTGGGCTACAGTGCCGTCGCGATGCAAGTAACCGTACCATTCGCCCTGTTCCCGGTCGGGGAAATGGGCATAGGTCCAATCACTGACCATCTTATGCATCAAGAGATATTTTTCGTCCCGGGTGGCCAGGTAGGCGTAGAGGGAAGCGATGATGGTTTCGCATTGGGGCCACCAGAATTTCATGTCTTGCGAGTAGTCCTGCACAGGCAACTGGCGGCAATCGCGGAAGTTGATCAGGCCTCCATAGGCTTTGTCCCAGCCCCAATCCCATGACCAGTCCAGAATTTGCAAGGCCAGTTGTGTCAGGTCCTTGTCCCAGTTTCGGAGGCGGGCTTCCTCCAACAGGAACCACGAAGTCTCGATGCAATGGCCGGGATTGATGAGACGTCCGTTGCAGGTGTCTATGAATTCACCGTCGGGACCTACCATTTCCAACAGAGCCTTGAATTCAGGGTGAAGGTGATATTTTTGCAAGTCGTGTATGGACTGGTTAATCTGTTCGTCCAGTTCCGGGTCTTGAATGGCAGCGCGGATGCGCGAGGCTGTGTTGATGAGTATCATCGTGATGGAATGTCCGCGCGACTGGAGTGTGGGCAGGTACTTGGGTTCCAGCATGCCGGGGGTAGCGAGCCATCGGCGTATGTTTCGGAACAGTTCCAAGGCTTTGTGGGCATACGTCTGGTCGCCCGAGGCAATGGCATATTCCGACATGGCGATGGCGGCAAAGGTTTCAGAGAATACGTAGCGTCGCTTGCGCAAGGGTGTGCCCTCGGCCGTGACTTCGAAATACATGCGGCCGTCTGTATCCGTGCAATGCCGTTCGATGAAGTCAATGCAGCTTCGGGAAGCAGCCAGCCATTCCGGATTTTGCTCTATGTGATTGTAGGCATAGGCTGCCACAAATCCGAATCGTCCTTGAAACCATACGGATTTGGTGGAGTCCATCAGGCTGCCGTCCCGGTTCAGACAAGTGTAGACGCCTCCATGAATGCGATCCAGGCCGTGTTCCATCCAGAAAGGAAGGATGTCGGTGGTCAGGTCTTTATGATAGGAGGCAGCCCAGTTTTGAAGATAAGATTTGATGTCCATGGATTTCATTGTATTTTTAGAATCGATTACATCTTTCAAAGAATCCGATGGCTTCCAACTGCTCTTTCATGCGTGCCTCTTCTTCGTCGGACATGTTCTGAAAAGGCGTACGGTTTTTGCCCAGGTCCAGTCCGATGAGTTTCATGATACGCTTTCCGGCAACGATATTTCCACGATAGTTGCAGATGACATTGATGACTTCCTGCGAGAAGTTCTGACGCTCACGGGCCAGCTCCACGTCACCCTGCTTCCAGGCCTCGATGATACCTACAAGTTCGCGTCCGTTATAGTTGGTCGTACCGCCGATGCCGCCCTGTGCTCCTCCCATGGCCAGGCAAGGCAGAATGGTTTCGTCCTGGCCGTGCAACATGTCATATTTGCCATTCTTGTAGAGGCGGCATTGATTGTACTCATACATGCTTTCAAACGTATATTTGATGCCGGCGAAGTTGGGTACCCGTCCGTCTACCGCTTCCAAGAGTTTTACCATAGGCAGGTAAGCCCCGTTGAAGGCCGGGATGTGGTAATAGTAGAAAGGCAGGTCGGGGGCTCCGGCTGCAATCTCTTCGATGTATTTCACCAATTCCTCGATGCGTCCGATCTTCGGGAAAGGAGGAGCCATGGCTCCCACGCCCCACGCGCCCATCTTTTGGGCGTGCTCGGCCAGCATACGGCTGGACTTCACGCAGCAGCTTCCTACGTGTACGATGACTTTGAAGCTTTCAGGGGCTACCTCCAGCCAGCGTTCGGTCAACTTCATGCGTTCTTCTTCGGTCAGCATATAGCCTTCTCCGGAGGAACCGTTGATGAAGACGCCTTTCAGACCATTTTTTTGTAGCATCTTGGCATAGGCCTCGATGGGTTCATAGTTCACTTCACCATTTTCGTAAAATGGGGTGAACGGTGCGTCTATCAATCCGATGATTTTTTCCATAATTAGTTTGATTTTTTAATAATAAGAAAGTTGAGTATTTGTATGCAGTTCGTTGTCTTATTCCATATTGTCCGTCTTAGGCCGGAGGAAATAGAGTTGCAGACTCATGGCTACCAGCACGAAGATGCTCAGTAGGGCGAAACCCAATCCGAGGTTGCCCCCGTCTGTCCATTTGCCTAATACTTCGGTCACGGCCGCTCCTGCAAATACCCCCGTCATGTTCATCAATCCGTAAGCCGTGCCGCGGTATTTGGCGGAAACGAACTGGCAGAGGATGGGCATGTTGTTGGTGTCGAACATTCCATAGCCAATGCCGAACAACAAGCCTGACCCGACTACCGCCACCAAACTTTGTCCGAATCCTAAGAGCAAGAGGGCGGGTATCATCATGCCCAAGCCGATGGCACCGGTGTAGACACGCCCGCGGATGTTCCGTTGCACCCATCGGTCGCTCATGATGCCTCCTATGATGACGCCGATGAATGAAGATACCGCAATCGTGATGGTGGAAATGGGACCTGCTTGCGACATGGGGATGCCCAGACTCTCGGAGAAGAGGGTAGGCGACCAATTCTTGATGGCCCATCCAGGAAGGCTGGGTGCGGCAAAGTAAAACAGGATAATCCAAAAGGCCCAAGTGGAAAACAATACTCCCAGTCCTGCAAAGAGCGAAGGTTTCTTTTCCTCTGGATGCTCCACCGGTTTCTTGACACGGACGGTATGGTTCGGGTTCTCATGGAGCAAGGCTACCAGTAGCAATGAATAGGCCACGCCGATGATGCCAAACCAATGGAAGGTGGAGTGCCAGGAGAATATGGCGGCTATTGTGGCTCCGAATCCTCCGATGGCCTGGCCTACGTAGAGACCGGTCATGTGGATGCCGATGGCCAGTGAGCGGGATTTGCCCTCATGCCAGTCTGCTATCAGGGACAGGGCGGAAGGAATGTAGAGTGCTTCGCTCACTCCCATGATGGCGCGGAGCCAGTAGAGTTGCTGGAAAGTGTCGGCATACCCCATCATCCATGTGACAAAGGACCATACGAATAAACTGCCCACTACCAGCCATTTGCGGCTCATGCGGTCGGCCACCATGCCCGCCACGGGACTCAGGAAACCGTAAATCCAAAGGAATATGGCCATCAACGCGCCGAATGCCTCGGCTTTGTTCAGTTCGACAATGTCGATTTTCATGGCTTCTTGCATGGTGGAGAGCATTTGGCGGTCCATATAATTCAACAGGGCCACCACCCAAAGCAGGGCCACCACCATCCACGGATAGTATTTACTGTTCTTCATGATATATATATGTTTAAAATGACTACAGTTTTACTTTACCGATCAGTTTATGAATTTTGCCGTTTCCGATGAGCGGAGCGTGCGGGTCTTCGGGATAAACGATGAGGAACTGGCCGGGCATCAGGTCGACGTAGGAACTGGCCGGCTCGGTGTAGAGGGCACAGTCGGCATCGGCATCGTAGGGCTTAGTGATGTGGCGGACATCCTCGATGGATTTCCATCCGATACGCTCCCTGCCTTCCAGCAGAATGTGTACGTCTATATAGGCACGATGGGCTTCCAGAGGTTGCTTTTCGGCGGGTACTCCTTCGGTGTACACATGGTTGATGAACAGGTCGTTTCCGCTAATTTCGATACGGCCTGGTTCGGCATGGAGCAAGTCGTGAGACTTCACATAGTCAAACAGTGTCTTGAACAAGGGATGAAGGGATTCAATCCGTTCGCTGTGTTTCAAGTCTGATGCAATCATGATATAATTCTTTATTGAATGATTCGTTTATGGTCGCAAATATAGGATATGTTTTAGAAATAAGCAAACGGTTAATAAAATATTTATATAGTTGGACGGAAATCGTGTCCTGAATAGAAGAAAGTGTTTGTAGGGAGGGAGTTAGAAAGAGTTGGAGGCCGATAACTGGTCCTGTGGAGGTGATGATATGAAAAGTATCGGCCCTTAATTCCTGCTGACTCATTCCCTCTAATTCCTTTCAACTGCCGCCATCAGTATTCGAACGTGCGGCTTCGGGCCAGCATACAGGCACCGACCACACCCGCCTTTTCCTTTAGTTTGGAGGTGACGATGACCGAATCTTTGTTGACCATGTTAAGTGAATACTTCCGTACAGCTGTTTTGATAGGTTGCAGGATGTAGTCTTCGGTCAGGGCAAGGGTGCCTCCGATAATGACCATTTCGGGATTGAAGATGTTGATGAGGCCTGCAATGTGCTTGCCTAACCTTTGCCCGATTTCTTCCACGATTTCGATGCCTAAGGGATCTTCCTTGTTGATGGCCCGGATGATTTCGTCCAATGTGAGAGGAGTATTCATCTCCTGCACGCGTTTGGAAAGGATGGAACTTTCTCCGTTGCGGATACGTTCGATGAAGATGCGGTGCAGGGCCGAACCTGAGGCTCCTGTTTCCAGGCATCCTTTCTTCCCGCAATGGCAGATTACCTCGTTGTCAAAAGCCTGTATGTGTCCAATCTCACCGGAGAAGCCGGACTTGCCCATATAGATTCTCCCGTTGATGATGATGCCCATCCCGAGTCCCCAGCTGATGTTGATGAACAGGATGTTTTTCTCGCCCTTGACGCATCCCTGCAGGTATTCTCCATAGGTCATGGCGCGGGTATCATTGTCGATAGAAACCTGATAGCCGATTTTCTGCGTCAGGATTTCGTCCAACGGGCGTTCGGAGAAGTTGAAAATGCTATAGCTGTAGCCGGCTTCGGGATTGACCCGGCCGGAGATGTTGATGCATACGTTCAGGATTTTATGGCTCAGTTCTTCGCTGACGTGGCGGATGAAGTCCTTGACCATTTCGCACAACGTGTCCATTGCTTCGGGAGTGTTCTCAAAGTTGTAGGGCAAGTTCATCTGGAGATCCACGATGTCCCCTTTGAAGTTGATAAGACCTATGTCGAGGGAGAATTTCTTGATGTCTACGCCCACGAAATAGCCCGAATCCGGATTCAGTCCGTAGAGGATCGGGTGGCGTCCGCCTTCCGTTTCCAGTTTGCCGTAGTCCTTGAGGTAGCCCTCTTCGCACATCTCGTTGACGAGTTTGGCCACGGTGGGTATGCTTAAGTTCAGTTCTTTGGAAAGGTCCACAATGGTAGAACCACCATTATATATATAATGTGTGATGATCTTCTTCTTCTGGAGGGCGCTTTTGCTGCCCAATTCTATTTCCTTCAGTAGATTATGAGTCATGTCCTTTGTTTTGAAGTGAGAATGTTCACAAATATACGCAGAAATATTAGAATTGCAGAATAAATTCCTAAATTTGCCTCTCGATTTGAACTTTTTTCAGGAATCAGTAAATATATGGACGTATGCTGACTTTTCCAAATGCGAAAATAAACTTAGGGCTGAATATCATTGGGAGACGCCCGGATGGATATCACGACTTGGAGACCGTCTTTTATCCCATTCCGCTGGAGGATGCGCTGGAAATTACTCCTCTGCAAAATCCGGGGAGGCTGAAATACGCCTTGCATCTCCACGGACAGGAAGTGGCCGGTAATCCGGAGGACAATCTCGTAGTGAAAGCCTATGTGATGCTGGACAAGGATTTTGACCTGCCGCCTACCGACATTCACCTGTTCAAGCACATCCCTTCGGGGGCAGGCCTGGGGGGCGGTTCGTCGGATGCGGCTTTCATGCTGAAGATGCTGAACGAGGCCTACGGCATCGGCTTGACGGAGGATCGGCTGGAAGAATATGCTGCCCGTCTGGGAGCCGATTGCGCCTTCTTTATCCGCAATAAGCCTGTCTTTGCCGAAGGTATCGGCAATGTGTTTTCGGACGTATCTCTCTCTCTGGCGGGATATAAGCTTTGGGTAGTGAAGCCCGACATCTTCGTTTCCACCCGCGATGCCTTTGCTTCGGTAATGCCTCGCCGAGCCGCGCTCTCCGCGAAAGAAAGCGTCGGTCTTTCTTTGGAGGAGTGGCGAGGGCGTCTGGTGAATGATTTCGAGGAAAGCGTCTTTCCCCGTTTTCCCCGTATTGCGGAAATCAAGGAAGAACTGTATCAGCTGGGGGCCTTGTATGCTTCGATGAGCGGATCCGGCTCGTCTGTCTATGGCTTGTTCAGAGGCGATTTCGAATGGCCCGTCCATGATTTTGGCGAAGGGACTCTCTGCTACCAACTGACCATTCATTACTAACCGTTAATCATTAGTCGTTCATGCAATATATTCTCCATTCCTCCGAAGACTTGCAGGCTCTCATCCACTTGCCTTCTTCGAAAAGCATCAGCAATCGTGTACTCATCCTCCATGCCTTGTCCGGGGGGAACATCCGTCCGGACAATTTGAGCGATTGTGATGATACACATGTGATGGTCCGCGCCCTCGAACATCCGTCGGATATCGTGGATATCGGAGCTGCGGGCACTGCCATGCGTTTCCTTACGGCTTACCTGAGTGTGACGCCGGGCATCCGCCTTCTGACCGGTACCTCCCGGATGCAACAACGTCCCATCGGCATCTTGGTGGATGCCTTGCGAAGCCTGGGGGCACAGATTGAATATGCAGGCCAGGAGGGTTTCCCTCCTCTGCGCATTACGGGCACCCGGCTCGGGGGGCAGGAGGTGTCTATGGCGGGGCATGTCAGTTCGCAATATATTTCCGCTCTGCTGATGATAGGCCCTGTTCTTCCCGGAGGGCTGACCTTGCATTTGACGGGGAACATCATTTCGCGTCCTTACATCAACCTGACCTTGCGTTTGATGAGCGATTTCGGTGCGCGGGCGGAGTGGGCAGCACCGGATTGCATCCGGGTCTATCCGGGTGCCTATCAAGACAGGCCCTTCCGGGTAGAAAGTGATTGGAGTGCGGCTTCTTATTGGTACGAAATAATGGCATTGATGTCCGCGGCGGGCGGTGCATCTCATAGGCAGGGAGCGATGGAGATTGTGTTGCCTGGTTTGTTGGAGGATAGTTATCAGGGGGATAGTCATGGGGCAGCTCTCTTTGCCCGTTTGGGGGTACAGACGGATTTCACCCCGCAAGGAGGAGTTGTCCTGCATCCCGGTCAGGCTCCGGACACGCACTTGGAGGCCGATCTGGTGAATATTCCCGACCTGGCGCAAACCTTTGTAGTCACGTGTTGCCTCTTGGGGGTGACCTTCCGTTTTACGGGGTTGCAAAGTCTCAAAATCAAGGAGACGGACCGGCTATCCGCATTGGTCACAGAATTGCGCAAGTTAGGTTATGTCCTGCGGTGCGAGCAAGACCGTATTCTCGTCTGGGAAGGTGAACGTTGTCCGGCACAGCAGACACCGGTCATCGATACCTATGAAGACCATCGCATGGCCATGGCTTTTGCTCCGGCATGCATCCGGGTACCAGGTTTGCGCATTGCCGAGCCGAAAGTGGTTTCAAAGTCCTATCCGCACTTTTGGGAGGACTTGCGCAAGGTCGGATTCCGGGTGGAGGAAGCGTAGGAAGACGCATCATCCGTAATTTGTCTACCATCGGATTGCGTGGAAATGCGTATCTTTGCCCCCATGAATGAAAACCGATTAAATAGAACTGTATGAACTATAATTTTGATGAAATCATTTCCCGTCGAGGCACCAATTCTTATAAATGGGATAGTTCGACGGATGCAGAGGTGTTGCCCATGTGGGTGGCCGACATGGACTTCCGCGTAGCACCGGCCATTACCGAGGCCCTCCAACGTCGTATAACGCATGGTATCTTCGGCTATACCCGGGTGCCGGATGCTTATTATGAGGCAGTTATCCGATGGTTCAAGCGTCGTCATGACTGGGAGATTCAGAAGGACTGGATGATTTATACCTCGGGTGTGGTGCCGGCCGTATCTGCCATTATCAAGGCATTGACCCGCCCCGGAGACAAGGTGTTGCTACAGACGCCGGTTTATAATTGCTTCTTTTCTTCCATCCGCAACAATGGGTGCGAGGTGGTCAGCAATCCTTTGCTGGCCGATGGAGATACTTTCCGGATGGATTATGATGATTTGGAGCGGAAGGCCGCCGATGAGCGGGTGAAGCTTTTGCTTTTGTGCAATCCGCATAATCCCGCCGGACGGGTTTGGACGCGTGAGGAACTGATGCGCGTGGGTGAAATCTGTCTGCGTCATGATGTAGTTGTCGTGTCCGATGAAATCCATTGCGAATTGGTGCTTCCGGGCTATGTCTATACACCGTTTGCTTCGCTTTCCGAGGAATTCCTTCAGCATTCCGTGACGTGCGTATCGCCCAGTAAAGGATTCAATATCGCCGGGCTTCAGATAGCCAATATCATTTCGGCCGATGGGGAAATCCGCCGGAAGATAGACAGGGCTATCAATGTCAATGAAGTGTGTGATGTCAATCCCTTCGGAGTCCTGGCCACTATGGCAGCCTATAATGAAGGCGAGGATTGGCTTCTTCAGTTGCTGGATTATCTGAAAGGGAATTACGAATGCATGAAGGATTTTTGTCAACGCAATCTACCGGATTTTCCTATCGCCAAGTTGGAGGGCACTTATCTGGTGTGGATGGATTGTCGTGTATTGGGCCTTTCTTCTGAAGAACTGGAGCATCGGCTGGTCAGAGATGCCAAGTTGTGGCTGAATGCCGGTACTATGTATGGGGCGGAAGGCGAAGGCTATATGCGTTGGAATATTGCTTGTCCGCGTAGCGTAATGCTTCAAGGATTAGAGCGCTTCTGCAGTTTCGTGAACCGGTAAGTTCATGTTGTGAAATCTGTGAAATGAATAAGGTGGGTGTATCAAAATGCCCTCCTTCTTCTTTAATACTAAAGCTCCAACTCTTACAAGCTGGAATTTGTGGGTATTCCGGAATTTGGAGCAATGAATATACTACATTGTAAATCAATATGATACATTATAAGAAAATGGTAAACAAAAAAACATGAGATTGACTTTTTAAAGTGGACTCGATCATATGCGTTTACTAACTGATAAACCAATAGCAGTTAACCAATCGTCGCAATGTAACGCTTTCTATTTATTTACCCGTTGGCGGAATTAGGATTCGTATGCACTTTATGCCATCGGTCCATTACACGGCATTGCGGGGGGATGTCTTCGCTTTTGTTCGCAGATATCTCCGTCCTCGCCCGCAGATATCTCCGCCCTCGCTCGCAGATATCTCTGCCCGTGGCCTTTCATGACCCGATTAATTCCGCCAACGGGTATTTATTTGTAAGGCAAATGCATTCAATTTATCTGAAACATAGAAACGGACAAGGGAAAAATGCCTACCTTTGCGCCCATGAAACTAAGACTGCACATAATACTAATAGCAAGTGTATTCCTCTACACCCTGCTTCCCTTCCGCCTGTCAGCCCAACCGACCCGGGAACCGGTATCGCCCCACGACTCCCTCCGCATCAGCATCCTGACCTGTGCGGCGGGTGAGGAAATCTATACCCTCTTCGGACATACCGCCATCCGGTGCGAAAACCTGACGCGCAAGACGGACATCGTTTACAATTACGGGGTCTTCGACTTCAGCTCAGGGGGATTCGTCCTGCGCTTCGCCCTGGGAGAGACGGACTACCGGCTGGACAAGGACTCCACTGAGTATTTCACCTATGCGTACTATTACAACGGGCGGGACGTCCACCAACAGGTCCTCAACCTGAATCAGGCGGAAAAGGAACGCCTCGTGGCCCTGCTGGAGGAGAACTATCGTCCGGAAAACCGCGTCTACCGCTATAATTTCTTCTACGACAATTGCTCCACCCGTCCGCGGGACAAGGTGGAGGAAGCCATACTTGGCACTGTGGATTACGGTACGGACATGGACACCCCCACCGGACATACTTTCCGTGAACTCATCTACCGATATAGCGAAGGGCATCCCTGGTCGCGCCTGGCGATGGACCTCTGCCTGGGAAGCCAAGCCGACCAACCCATCAGCCGACGAACGATGCAGTTTGTGCCCTTCCTGTTGCAGAAAGACCTGACGCACACACAAATAGCGGATTCTATCGGCCATAAACGCCCTTTGGTTTCCGGAGAAGGCCTCCTGATCAAAGCCATGGAGAAAGAAAAGTCCCGCGGAGAATGGCTCACGCCAGACCTTTGTGCCTGGCTTTGTTTCGCGGTGACCCTGCTCCTTACCGTGTATGGCCTCCGTCGGAAAAAAACGCTGTGGGGCGTGGATGTCTTCTGGCTCAGTGCGGCAGGATTGGCAGGTTGCGTATTGGCTTTCCTGGTGTTTTTCTCCCAACACCCGTGCATGAGCCCCAACTACCTGCTCCTCGTCTTCCATCCCTTGCATCTTCTTTGCCTTCCGGAGGTAATTTACAAGGAGCGGAAAGGCTCTCTTAGCTTCTATCAAGCGACAAATTTTATTGTTTTAACTTTATTTATGCTGTTTTGGGGCGTATTCCCGCAAGAGTTTCCGCCAACGGTCGTACCTTTGGCACTCTGTTTGTGGACAAGAAGCATCGCCCACATCATTTGGATAAAGAAAAGAATAAAATGAAAAAAGGACTGATTACTTCCATATTGATGCTGACCATCGGCAGCGTGCAGGCACAATCCCTGCCCGTCCTACCCCGATTGGTAGTGATGCTGACGATTGACCAGCTTCGCACGGACTACATGGAAGACTTCGAACCCCTGTATGGCGAAGGAGGTTTCCGTCGTCTGTTACGAGAAGGAAAGGTCTTTGCCCATGCCGAAATGCCCTTCGCCGGTGCTGACCGGGCCTCGGCCTTGGCCGCCATCCACACAGGCAGCACCCCCTCGGTGAACGGCATCATCGGTGAAAACTGGCTGGACGCACAGACTCTGCGTCCCGTGAACTGCGTGGATGATACCCAATTCATGGGGAACTACACCAACGAAAGTTCTTCCCCCTCCCGCCTGCTGGTCTCCACCCTGGCGGACGAACTGCGAATAGCCACCCATAACCGGGCTCTGGTCTACGCCATCGCCCCTTTCCGCGAGGCAGCCATCTTCGGAGCCGGACATGCGGGCAACGGGGCCTTCTGGCTGAACGAACAGACCGGAAAATGGTGCGGTACCACTTATTACCGGGACTTTCCGCACTGGCTGGACGAAATCAACGGAAAAGACGCACCCGACTCCCGCATCAAGAACCTCACGTGGACGCCTCTTCATCCGTTGGAGCGGTACACCTGCCTGCCCGGTACGGTTACCGAACCTTTCAAATACAAGTTATCGGGTGAAAACAATCTGAAATACAACAGGCTGGCACATACACCTTTCATCAACGACGAAGTCAACCGCCTGGCGGAAGCCTTGGTGGAAAAGAGCGACATCGGACGTGACGCAGTACCAGACTTTTTGTCGCTCACTTACTATGCAGGGTCTTACCATGCCCTTTCCACCGGTACACAAGCCCTGGAGATGCAGGATTTGTATGCCCGCATGGACCGCAGTCTGGCCACACTGCTGGACATGCTGGACCGTCGAATAGGACTGTCCAACATCTTGTTTTGCGTGGCCTCCACTGGCTATGTAGACAACAGTATTCCCGACCTCGACCTCTACCGGATACCGGGAGGCGAGTTCCACCTCAACCGTTGCGCCACCCTGCTGAACATGTATCTGATGGCCACCTACGGCGAAGGACAATATGTCGAAGCCTACTACGACCAGCAAATTTACCTCAATCATAAACTCATAGAAGACAAGCAACTGAACCTGACCGAAGTACAGGAAAAAGCCGCCGGCTTCCTCGTCCAGTTCAGTGGCGTGAACGAAGTATATTCAGCCCATCGCCTGCTCCTTGGCTCCTGGTCTCCACGGACAGACCTCATCCGCAACGGATTTCACCGGCTGCGCTCCGGCGACTTGCTCATCGGCGTACTGCCGGGCTGGACCATCATCCAGGAAGACGGAGCCGATATCCACACCGTGCGTGCCGCCGGTACCCCGACCCCTCTCATTCTGTTGGGTCCCGGCATCGGAGCAGAGATGATCCGCGTCCCCGTCCGTGCCACAAGCATTGCCCCCACCCTGTCCGGAGCCATGCGCATCCGGGCACCCAACGCAAGTTCGGAGGCTCCCCTCGACCTCTAAATGCATTTTTCATACGATTTTAGTAACCTGAATGCAGGTTATCTGTAAGGAATTAAGTAACTTTGCCGCGCAAAATCGCATTTGCGTGCCAATCATTTTATGAATAATAATAAAAACAGAATATAACAGCATGGGATTTAATCAATTTTTAAGCTCGATTTTCGGCAACAAATCCACGCGCGACATGAAAGAAATTCAGCCGTGGGTCAACAAGGTGAAAGCCGTCTATCCGGAAATACAGCAGTTGGACAATGACGCCTTGCGTGCCAAGACGCAGGAACTGAAAGCTTATATCCGCAACTCGGCGACCGAACAACGGGCCAAAGTGGACGAACTCAAAGCGAAGGTGGAAAGTACCGAACTGGAGGACCGCGAAGAACTCTTCAACCAGATAGACAAACTGGAGAAGGAAATACTGGACCTCTACGAGAAAGCACTGGATGAAGTGCTTCCCACAGCCTTCGCCATCATGAAGGACACGGCGCGCCGCTTCTCGGAGAACGAGGAAGTCGTGGTGACTGCCACTGATTTCGACCGCCAGCTGGCCGCCACCAAGGATTTTGTCCGCATCGAGGACGACAAGGCCATTTACGCAAACCATTGGAAAGCGGGTGGCAACGAAATCACTTGGAACATGGTACACTATGACGTGCAGCTCTTCGGCGGCGTCGTGTTGCACAAAGGCAAAATCGCAGAAATGGCCACCGGTGAAGGCAAGACATTGGTAGCAACCTTGCCGGTGTTCCTCAATGCCCTGACCGGCAACGGTGTACATGTGGTGACTGTGAACGACTACTTGTCCAAGCGTGACTCCGAATGGATGGGCCCGCTCTACATGTTCCACGGCCTGAGCGTGGACTGCATCGACAAGTACCAGCCCAATTCGGACGCCCGCCGCAAAGCCTACCTGGCTGACATCACTTTCGGTACAAACAACGAATTCGGTTTCGACTACCTGCGCGACAATATGGCCATCAGTCCTAAAGACCTGGTGCAACGCCAACACAACTACGCCATCGTCGACGAGGTGGACTCCGTGCTGATTGACGATGCCCGTACTCCGCTGATTATCTCCGGACCTGTCCCCAAGGGAGACGACCAGTTGTTTGAACAGCTGAAACCCCTGGTAGAACGTTTGGTTGAAGCCCAAAAGAAACTGGCCACGCAATACCTGGCCGATGCCAAAAGACTCATTGCCTCGGACGACAAGAAGCAACAGGAAGAAGGTTTCCTCGCCCTCTATCGCAGCCACAAGTGCTTGCCCAAAAACAAAGCCCTTATCAAGTTCCTGAGCGAACAAGGCATCAAGGCCGGCATGCTCAAGACCGAGGAAATCTATATGGAGCAAAACAACCGCCGCATGCACGAGGTGACCGACCCGCTTTACTTCGTCATCGACGAGAAGCTGAACAGCGTGGACCTGACCGATAAAGGCGTAGACCTCATCAGCGGAAAGACTTCCGACCCAGAGTTCTTCGTATTGCCGGACATCACGTCCCAACTGTCTGCCCTGGAGAATGAGACTGACCTGACGGACGAAGAACGCCTGGCCAAGAAGGACGCCCTGCTGACCAACTACGCCATCAAGTCCGAACGTGTACACACCATCAACCAGTTGCTGAAAGCTTACACGATGTTCGAGAAGGACGATGAATACGTGGTCATCGACGGACAAGTGAAGATTGTGGACGAACAGACGGGCCGTATCATGGAAGGCCGCCGCTACTCCGACGGTCTGCACCAGGCCATCGAGGCCAAGGAAGGCGTGAAAGTGGAAGCCGCCACACAGACCTTCGCCACCATTACCCTGCAGAACTACTTCCGTATGTACCACAAGCTGGCCGGTATGACCGGTACGGCCGAGACGGAAGCCGGCGAGTTCTGGGACATCTACAAGCTGGACGTGGTGGTCATCCCGACCAACCGCCCCATCGCAAGAATCGACATGAACGACCGCGTCTATAAGACGAAGCGCGAAAAGTATAAAGCCGTCATCGAGGAAATTGAAAAGATGGTAGCCGCCGGACGCCCTGTCCTGGTAGGTACCACGTCAGTAGAGATTTCCGAAATGCTGAGCAAGATGCTGGACATGCGCAAGATTCCCCACAACGTGCTGAATGCCAAGCTGCACCAGAAAGAAGCAGAGA
This sequence comes from Candidatus Bacteroides intestinavium, assembly GCA_019118325.1. Lineage (GTDB taxonomy): Bacteria > Bacteroidota > Bacteroidia > Bacteroidales > Bacteroidaceae > Bacteroides > Bacteroides intestinavium. The sequence goes on along the minus strand of DWZE01000053.1, from coordinate 9,659 downwards.
TTGTGGCCAAAGCCGGACAAAGCAGCACCGTGACCATTGCCACCAACATGGCCGGCCGTGGTACCGACATCAAGCTGAGTCCGGAAGTAAAAGCCGCAGGCGGTCTGGCCATCATCGGTACGGAACGTCACGAATCACGCCGTGTGGACCGCCAGTTGCGTGGCCGTGCCGGACGTCAGGGAGACCCGGGTTCATCTGTGTTCTTCGTGTCGCTGGAAGACGACCTGATGCGCCTGTTCTCCTCCGAACGCATTGCCAGCGTGATGGACAAACTGGGCTTCAAGGAAGGTGAGATGATCGAACACAGCATGATTTCCAAATCTATTGAACGTGCCCAGAAGAAAGTAGAGGAAAACAATTTCGGTATCCGCAAACGACTGCTGGAATACGATGACGTCATGAACAAGCAGCGCACCGTGGTCTACACCAAACGCCGTCACGCCTTGATGGGCGAACGCATCGGCATGGACATCGTGAACATGATCTGGGACCGCTGCGCCAACGCAGTAAATGCCCCGGATTATGAGAATGCCAAGATGGACATCCTCCAGACACTGGCCATGGAGCCTCCCTTCACCGAAGAGGAATTCCGCGACGAGAAGAAGGAAGTCCTGGCCGACAAAACCTTCAACGCCGCCATGGAACTGTTCAAGCGCAAGACGGACCGTATGGCACAGATTGCCTTCCCTGTCATCAAACAGGTGTATGAAAATCAAGGGGCTTTCTATCAGAACATCCTCATCCCCATCACCGACGGCAAGCGCGTGTACAACATCTCGTGCAACTTGAAGGCCGCTTACGAGAGTGAGTGCAAGGAAGTGGTGAAATCTTTCGAAAAAGCCATCCTGCTGCACGTCATCGACGAGGCGTGGAAAGAGAACCTGCGCGAACTGGACGAACTGAAGCACTCCGTGCAGAACGCAAGTTATGAACAGAAAGACCCGTTGCTCATCTACAAACTGGAGTCTGTCAACCTGTTCGACGCCATGGTGGACAAAATCAACAATCAGACCATCTCCATCCTGATGCGCGGACAAATCCCCGTGCGCGAACCCCAGGAAGTGCGCCAGGCTGCTCCCGAACAACGTCAGGACATGAGCAAGTATCAGGAACAGAAGCAAGACCTGAGCGACCCGAACCAACAGGCAGCCGCCTCGCAGGACACCCGCGAACGACCCAAGCGCGAGCCTATCCGTGTGCAGAAGACTGTGGGCCGCAATGATCCTTGTCCCTGTGGAAGCGGAAAGAAATATAAAAATTGCCACGGAAAGAATCTGTAATGACGCTCAAGTCATAAATAATCAAGACCCCGAACGGTTTTTAACGGTTCGGGGTTTTGTTTATCCGCACAAAAGCGTATTTTTGCCCAATGAAAGAAAGGAGGTGCGCCCCCCTTACACCCAAATATACGGAAAGAATATGAAAAGAATTTGCTCTTACTCCCTCTTGATGGCTCTTCTGTGGTTGGCAAGTGCCTGTCAAAGCATACAACCGCTCTCCATCGACTATATGAAGCCTGCCGAGGTCAGTTTTCCGGCCTCGCTGAAGCGCGTAGGCGTGGTGAACAACATGCCCTCCACCCCCGAAACACACCGGATGCCTGCCGATGCAGCCCCCCAAAAAGACGAACTTGAAATCCGAAGAAAAACCGAATACTACTTGGGAAACGCCCAACTGGCCACCGAGTCATTGGCCGAATCCCTGGCCGCCGAGAATTACTTCGATGAAGTCATCATCTGCGACTCAGCCCTGCGTGCCCAAGACCGCATCCCCCGCGAAAGTACCCTGTCGCGCGAGGAAGTAAACACCCTTGCAGACAATTTGGGAGTGGATTTCCTCATCGCCCTGGAAAATGTACAAGTACGCTCCCTGCGCCGGGTCAGTTTCCTGCCTGACATCCAGGCCTACTATGAGACCACGGACGTCAAAGTCTTTCCCACTTTCAGCATTTACCTGCCCGACAGGCAAGGTCCTGTCACCACCATCCAAAGCACCGACAGCATCTTTTGGGAAGAAGCCGGCAGTAGCGAAGGCGAAGTGCAGGCCCGCTCCATCCAGAAAGACGAACTGATAGAGGCTGCTTCTCAATTCGCAGGCACCACCCCCATCCGTTACCTCCTGCCTCACTGGCAGACAGCCCGACGCTACCTCTTCACGGGAGGTTCGGTAGACATGCGCGATGCAGCCGTCTATGTCCGCGAAGGCAACTGGCCGGATGCCATCGGCCTTTGGAAAAGACATTACGAACAGAAGAAGGGAAAACAGAAGTTGTATGCCGCGTGCAACATCGCTCTCGGCTACGAAATGCAGGACAGCATCGCCGCCGCCACTGAATGGGCGGAGAAAGCAGTGGACGTAGCCCGGCAGCAGGCCGAAAAGACGGAATCCGAAAATGACCTGTCCTACTATATGTTCACCTACAACTATTGGCAGGAATTGTCTGAACGTCTACAGGGCATTGTCCGACTGAATGCGCAGATGGAGCGGTTCGAGCAGGAAAAAGACTAACCATCAACACCCATACTTGCCTCCCTCAAAACAATATCAAATGGTCATTTCGTACAGAATTTTGCTCATTTGGAAATCTGTTTGATTTGCCTTTGAACTTTCGACCAAAACACTGAACAATTTCCATTCAAATTTAATGAATGTCCGCAAATATCCAATTAGTAAATTCGATGTTTAATCTCTATAAGTGCAAGCACAGAGTTCGTCTTTGCTAATTTGGACGTTTACGGACATTCATTTAAAATTATTAGTGTCCGATAAAACTTTAGAATCATAGCTGGGAATACCCCATGGCGTATTCCGTCGTGGTTTACTCCCTTTACTTTTCTATCCATCCCTTCTATGTGAAAAGTTCCAACTGTGTCGGTCCTTCCGATGCTGCTTTCAGTATGGCCTCCCAGTCCCTTTCCGGATGGTTGAACAGGCTGTAGAAATCCACATAGTACATTAATCGTCGCCAGTCTGGAAAAGCTCCATAAGCGTGTCAGCCCTTTCCTCATGAGTGTCAGCAGGAGATTGGCGATGAGTGTCACCCAAATCTGTATTTTGATGGCATTCGCGCTTTCCCCGTAAAAGTATTTGAGGGGGAAATTCTGTTTTATCAGTTTGAAGAGCAATTCTATTTCCCAACGTTTGCGGTAAATGGCAATAATCTCCGAAAGGTCTGACTCCATGTCATTGGTCAACAGTCGTATAAGTTTATGCTTCCTCTCATCTGCATACGTGATGATGCGCCCGTGATGAATGACGGTATCCTTTTCCTTGAGTTCCTTAGTGAAGGTTACATGTTGTATGCGGACCTCCATAAGTCCTTCCGGGGTCTGGTGTCTGAGAGTATGGTATATCTGAGGTTTTTCTTCATCTTCGTGCCATAAACGACTCCCTTTTTTTGTCAATTCCTCAAACCTCTCATAGTCAATATAGCCACGGTCTATGGCCAGAATGTCCTCCTTGTCCAAGGCTGCGGGATTCAGCATGAACGAGTCATTGGTGGCGGCGGAAGTGAACTGAACGTCCGAGGGGACGCCCTCGTTGGATGACAGTATGAGCCTTTATACCGCCTTTCTTCCTGCCTGTTTTTCGGATGACGGCTGACACCTTTGAATATCAGGTTGGAGAAAAGCGTGATGGTGGTGGAATCAATGATACGCAGGTGTTTCATTCTGAGCGGTTCCTTACCGCTTCGGCTGTCCGATGAAAGACGGTCCCGGTATATGGCGTACAAGTCCCGGTATATTGCCTCAAAAACAGAATCAGGCCGACGGCTGTTGGCATCGGACAGCATGCTGCGCGATGGCATCATGGCTATGCTTAAATGGCTCAGCTTGTGAGCCTCACCTTGCATGGAAGCCATTATTTCCCGCAAGGAGTCAAAACGCATGATTACGGCATAGAACATTTCCACTAAATGTGTCCAACTATCGAAACGCTTCACATAGCGTTCACCGCCATATTCACAACTCAATTGAAGAATTCTGTCCTTACACAGAAATTTTATCACCTGACTATAGAGCGGCTGTCCATTAAAATGTGTACTTTTGCCTATGGTTACTTTCTTTTGGGTGTGGTAACCACATGGGACTGAATCTACCAAATGGAAATAGCCCCTTTTTGACCGCAGGTAAATTGCTGCTTAGAAGTTAGAGAAATAAAAGAGAAGTGAGAGGAGTTAAGGAGTTAAGCCAATACCTTCTGTGTATGCGGCTCATTGGCTTACTATCGGTTTAACTCCTTAACTCCTTCAAATTCTGCAACTTTTGCTACTTGCGAAACATATAAGGAACTATCAGAAGGAACGGGCCTTGTAAACGGTAGATTCCTCCAACGGAATAATCCGGCCGTTCAACGTAAGATTGCTCGAATTGAAATTCGGACTGACATTGACCGTGGCCTGGTTGGTGTCTCTGCTCAACGTAAGGAACACTTGGGCAGATATGCCGGAACCTTGCACGCTGAAACTGTAGGTGACGCTTCCTTTCTTGCTTTCCTTGACTCTGACGCCGGACACTTTTCCGTCCACCGTGACGCCACCGATGCCATTAGGACCTGCAAACGGAGTATTATTGAAAGCGACCTGTACCGTCCCTTTCTCACCATCCACCAAGACAAAATTGGTATTGGAATTGACATAAGCGACATCACCGCGCTTGAACATCAACCGGTCGGCTTCCAATACGAACTTGTTTTCTTTCAAGGCCTGCACAGCCACGACGTGCAAAATTGAATCGGAAGGCACTTGCTGGGCATATACTGCCGTTGTAACCATACTCATCAGGAATAAAGTAACCCATGTGATAATTTTTTTCATACTTAATTGTGTTTAGGTTTATAAATTCAGTTTCTTATCTCTATTCTACAATAACAATGCCAAAATGGAATTGTTCATGCCCTATTTGGGAAATAGCGGGGCTTATTGCAAAAACACGGCAGACAGAAGCTTGTTTATACCCAAATCTTTACGTATCTTTGTGCCGCTTAAATCAAAGTAAATAAGTAATCAGAATTAAATGACACTATCTTTTGAGGAGTTAAGGGGTTAAGCCAATACCTTCTGTGTATACGGGGCTCATTGACTTACTATCGGCTTAACTCCTATCATATAAACTAAAATTGAACATCTACTTATATGAGCCAAGAAACATTTCAAATCTTTTTATATGTCATGTCGGGCATTGCCTTCGTGGTATTTGTGTCACTCTACTTCGTCCGCGCAGGCTATGGCATCTTCCGTACCGCCCAATGGGGGCCGTCGGTCAATAACAAGCTCGGTTGGATACTGATGGAAGCACCCGTATTCATTGTCATGTTTATCCTCTGGGCGTGGAGCGGCACCGGATTCACAATGCCCCAGTACCTGTTCTTCCTGCTCTTCCAGCTGCATTACCTGCAACGCTCGTTTGTCTTTCCCTTCCTCCTGAAGGGGAAGAGCCGCATGCCCCTCAGTATCATGACAATGGGCATCGTATTCAATATACTGAACGGTGTGATGCAAGCCGGGGGACTTTTCTGGTTTCCCAATGAAGCCTATGCCAGCGGACTTGCCTACCTGTCAGAGCCGCACGCCCTCGCCGGCCTCTTCCTCTTTCTGGCAGGGATGGGTATCAACCTGCACTCCGACCACGTCATCCGCCATCTCCGGAAACCCGGCGATACGCGCCACTACCTGCCGGCACGCGGATGTTATAAGTATGTCACCTCGGCCAACTACTTCGGTGAACTGGTGGAATGGATCGGCTTTGCCCTCCTGACAGCCTCGCCGGCAGCATGGGTCTTTGTCTGGTGGACCGCCGCCAATCTTGTCCCGCGCGCCAACGCCATATACCACAAGTATATAGAGGAATTCGGCACCGAGGCCGTTGGAAAACGGAAACGAATTATACCATACTTATATTAGTGGTTAATGATTAATGGTTAATGGTTAATGATTAGTGGTTAATGATCAATTAATCAAAAGCGGGACGCGCTAATCATTGGTCACTGGACACTAACTACTACTGATCATTAAGTAAATCGCAAGAATCAAATGATATTATCTTTTGAGGAGTTAAGGAATTAAGAAGTTAAGCCAATACCTTTTTACTATAGGGAGTTAGAAGGAGTTATCGCTTCGCTCAGGGAGTTAGAGGACCATACTTTTTTCGAATACTTCTTCGCTTACTCTCGCCGGACCAACTATGGGCCTATAACTCCCTCTAACTCCTTATAACTCCCTCCCATTCCTCAAAGGTTATAATATAAATAAATATCAACATCTAATTAAAATAAACTAAATAGCAATATCTACTTACAATGAGTACTTCGAAATTATTCACCCCGGTCACTCTCGGCCCGCTGACGTTGCGCAACCGCACCATCCGCTCGGCTGCATTCGAGAGCATGTGTCCGGGTAACAAGCCCTCGCAGCAACTGCTGGACTATCATAAGTCGGTAGCCGCCGGAGGCGTGGGCATGACTACGGTGGCCTATGCGGCCGTCACCCGCAGCGGCCTGTCCTTTGACCGCCAACTCTGGATGCGCCCTGAGATTGTGCCGGGCCTCCGCCAACTGACTGACGCTGTTCATGCCGAAGGTGCCGCCGCCAGCATCCAGTTAGGGCACTGCGGCAATATGTCCCACAAGAGCATCTGCGGCTGCACGCCCGTAGGAGCCTCCACCGGATTCAACCTCTATTCCCCTACTTTCGTGCGCGGCTTGCGTGCCGACGAGTTGCCCGAGATGGCCCGTGCCTATGGACAGGCCGTCAACCTGGCCCGCGAATCGGGCTTCGATGCCGTGGAAATCCACGCCGGCCACGGCTACCTCATCAGCCAATTCCTCTCTCCTTCCACCAATCACCGTAAAGACCTGTTCGGCGGCTCGCTGGAGAACCGTATGCGCTTCATGGACATGGTGATGGACGAAGTCATGAAAGCTGCCAGCAACGATATGGCCGTATTGGTCAAGATGAACATGCGCGACGGTTTCCGCGGCGGCATGGACATTGACGAAAGCCTGCAAGTGGCCCACCGCCTGGAGCAGAGCGGAGCACATGCCCTGGTGCTGAGCGGCGGCTTCGTCAGCAAGGCACCGATGTATGTGATGCGCGGCGAAATGCCCATCCGCACGATGACTTATTACATGAACTGCTGGTGGCTGAAATACGGCGTAAGGATGGTGGGCAAGTATATGATTCCCACAGTCCCCTTCAAAGAGGCCTACTTCCTGGAGGATGCCCTCCGCTTCCGGCAGGAGATCAAGATGCCACTCGTCTACGTCGGCGGCCTTGTGGCCCGCCAGAAGATTGACGAGGTGCTGGACCATGGCTTCGAAGCTGTGCAGATGGGCCGGGCCCTGCTGAACGAACCCGGCTTCGTCAACCGGATGAAGGCCGAGGAAAACGCCCGCTGCAACTGCAAGCACAGCAACTATTGCATCGCCCGTATGTACACCATCGACATGGCCTGCCATCAGCATCTGAAAGAGGAACTACCTCCCTGTCTGAAAAAAGAAATCGAACAAATCGAAAAGCGCCAAGCCACCCATGGAAAATAATGCATCAAACGCCCGCAAGCTGGCCGTCATCACCGGTGCGGACGGCGGCATGGGTACCGAAATCACCCGGGCGGTAGCTCAGGCCGGCTATCACGTCATCATGGCTTCCTGCCGCAAACAGAAAGCGGAAGCCGTGCGTCGTACGCTGATGCACGACCGTCCCGACCTGAACATGGAAGTACGCCGGTTGGACCTGGCATCATTGGCTTCAGTAGCCGAATTTGCTGACACGCTGCTGGCCGAAGGCACTCCCCTCACACTCCTGATGAACTGTGCCGGGACCATGGAGACCGGCCGGCATATCACCGAAGACGGACTGGAACGTACGGTCAGTGTCAATTACGTCGGTCCCTATCTGCTGACACGCAAACTTCTCCCCCTGATGGGACAAGGCAGCCGGGTGGTCAATATGGTATCGTGTACCTACGCCATCGGCCATCTGGATTTTCCCGACTTCTTCACCCGAGGCCGGAAGGGCAGCTTCTGGCGCATCCCGATCTATAGCAACACCAAGCTGGCACTGACCCTCTTCACCCTCGACCTGGCCGCCCGCGTCAAAGGGCAAGGCATTACGGTCAATGCCGCCGACCCGGGCATCGTGTCCACGGACATCATCACCATGCACATGTGGTTCGACCCGTTGACTGACCTATTCTTCCGCCCCTTCATCCGTACCCCACGCCAGGGAGCGGACACTGCCATCCGCCTGCTACTGGACGAAGACGGAGGACAACGCACGGGCACGTTCAACGTGAGCGGACACGCCAAGCCCCTGTCCGAGAAATACACGAAACACCGGCAGATGCAAGAGCTTTGGAACCGGACCGAAGAGATTGTCAAGAAGTGGCTTTAAGCCAAAGTCCGTTTGCCTAAAGTCCGAATTCACCGCTAATTTTGCTTTGTATTAAAAACTTATGAATCATGACAAAGACAAGCAAAAGGGAAAGCGGCCTCCGGCATCTGACGGTATCGGCTTTGATGAAAGAGATTATCTTCAACCTCCAGCAATTAGGGAAGACACGCACGTGCGAAACTTACCGCACGACCCTGAACAGCTTTATGCGTTTCCGCAACGGGAGTGAGGTCCTGGTACGCGACCTCACTCCCGAGTTGTTGCAAACGTATGAAGCCTATCTGAAAGCCAACAACGTGACCATGAACACCGTCTCCTTCTACATGCGTATCCTCCGGGCTGCCTACAACCGGGCCGTAGAACAAGGCGTAGTGCAACAGAACCATCCTTTCGCCCGCGTCTATACCGGCGTGGGACAGACAGAGAAGCGGTCTGTCGCTTTCGCCCATCTCAAGCAAATCAAAGAGTTGGATTTGTCCGGCCTGCCGGGCTGGGAATACGCCCGCGACATGTTCATCTTCAGCCTCTACACCCGCGGGATGTCTTTCATCGACATGGCCTACCTGCTGAAGACCGACCTGAAAGACGGTATCCTCTGTTACCGGCGGCGCAAGACCGGCCAACTGTTGCGCATCCGCTGGGAAAACTGTATGCAAGAGGTGGTGGACAAGTATCCGCACCCCGACTCGCCCTACCTGCTCCCCATACTCACGTCTGCCGGACAGCGCGGAAGGATGGAGTACAAAGCAGCCATCTGGCGCGTCAACCGGCATCTGAAGAAGATTGGCGAAATCCTGCAACTCCCCATCCCGCTTACCATGTACGTGGCCCGGCATTCGTGGGCCAGCGTAGCCAGAAGCCGGAACATCCCGCTGTCCGTCATCAGCGCAGGCATGGGACACCACTCGGAAACAGTGACGCAAATATACCTGGCCTCGCTCGACGCAACCTTGATAGACAAGGCCAACCGCACGGTATTGGAAGGACTCTGAGCGTTTTTTGGCAAAGAAAAAGACAGGGGTTCACTAAAATGTAGTAACTTTGCACGCCCCAAGGAGGGAATATGGGAATTTTGAAGGAGTCCCAAACAAGAACGCCCTCTGAGACTCCTTCTAGCTCACTTAAAAAATTAGATACAGATGTTGATATTTAGTTTATACGATAAATAGGAATTTAATTCTTTAGACGCAGATGACGCTGATGCCGCTGATCTATAATCTTTGATAACGGATAATCAGTCAATAAAGAAAATGAATCTGCGTCATCC
>DWZE01000052.1 GCA_019118325.1 Candidatus Bacteroides intestinavium | reverse complement strand
GTGCAATATGAAATAGACGGAGCGGTAGGTATGTACAGCGGAGTGTTCAATAATCCGTTTCTGATTTGGGGCAAATACAAACGGCGTTTGTGGAAACGGACACTGGTTGTTTCCTTTCAGTTTCATCATACTCAGATGGATGGCGCACATGCTTCCCGTTTTTTGGAAAACCTACAAAAAGAAATTGAGAAATTGAAGGTATAATCAAGGGCAAACGCTATCTTTGCGGAACTGACAGGAAAAATAGAAATTGCAAGCGCTGAAATGGTGGGACTGGCCCGCAGATAAGATACATCGGTGCTTACCCAACCTTATGAAGGGAGAATCGAGCGATTATCCGACTAAATACAGGGCATTTTCAGGAACTGAATCCTTGTCCTTTAGAAGATTCTCTTTACTTTTGTCGGCAGGAAACAAAACATTGTCCGGAGGTATGAAAGTACCTACCATGGATTTAGAACTGGATGAGAATGAGATTAACAAGAGAAATCGACAAGGATAATCGGACAACCGAGTTTATCAATCGGTTATTGCAAGTATGGGAGGCGTCTGTCCGCGCCACCCATCACTTTCTGACGGAGCAGGACATCCAAAACATCAAACAGCAAGGGGAAGCCGCATTATATGGCATTGACACTTTAGTCGTTGCCTTTGAGGAGGATATTCCTATCGGTTTTATGGGCATACAAGAGAAGAAGATAGAAGCACTGTTCCTTTCTCCTGACCAGATAGGAAAGGGGTGGGGACGACGCTGATAGACCTCGCCATCCAACAATATGGAGCCCTTTACATTGACGTGAACGAACAAAATACGCATGCGGAAGCGATTTATCGTCATCTCGGTTTTGAGACCTACCAATATGATGAAACCGATGAACAGGGCAATCCGTTCCCGATATTACACATGAAGTTAAAACGACATCCCAATATCCACCACATTCCTACCGGCAAGAAGCGATATCTACCCCTGTTGCTCCTTGCCGACGAACAGGAATCAATGATCGACCGCTACTTAGAACGAGGGGAGCTTTATGTCATGTTGAACGAACAGACACAAGAGGCGCTTGCAGTAGCCGTCGTCACCCTGGAAGGTGAAGGCGTTTGCGAACTGAAGAACCTGGCTGTTTCCCCATCCTATCAGCGCAAAGGGTTGGGCAGTCAGATGGTGGAATATCTTTTTGACCGTTACAAGGGCAGTTGTCATACGATGTTTGTGGGGACGGGCGATAGCCAGCAGACGGTAAGTTTCTACCGGAGTTGCGGCTTTACCTATTCGCATACGATTCCCGATTTTTTCACGCGCCATTATGACCATCCCATCGTGGAGGAAGGGAAAGTGTTGCGGGACATGGTTTGCTTTCGGAAGGAGTTAAGTAAGTCGCGAGAATTAAATGATAATTTATCTTTGAGGAATAGGAGGAAGTTATAAGGAGTTAGAGGGAGTTAGAGGCCAATAGTTGGTCCGGCGATTTCCGCGGCGATTTCCGGCATCAGCAATGCAAATCTGGTATTGGCCTTTAACTCCCCCAAGCGAAGCGATAACTCCGTCTAACTCCTTTTAACTCCTGCGGGCAAAGCCCGCTAAATTCCCATTTATCGTATAAACTAAATATCAACATCTACTTATTACAAATGGCTGATAGTAAATGAAACATTGTTGCGGATGTGTGTCAGTGTCCTGTGGATTATCTGTATCATGAGCTCCGCAAACAGGGACTTGGTGACGATGAACAGGGACTTTGTGCGGCTAAAGAGGGACTTTAGGATTCAAGAAAGTTCGTCTGAGCCGAAGGTGAGAGGATTGTTATTACTATGTAAGCCGATGTTGAATTTTAGTTTATGCTATTCCTGGATTCAGGAACTATTTTTAGGCGCGGCTTGCATGGATTAAATTTATCGCGATAGGATGATTAGCTGGGGTTTTATAACAGAGATATCCGTGCAATCCGCAACTAAATTATAATGAAGTGGATGTTGATATTTATACTTTGCGCGGGATGAATTTGTGCATTTTAGTCGTGGCAAGTACTGAAAATTCTTGATATCCTATTCTTAATGTGATATTCCGTTTCTTGCTGAAAGTTTGTTACAAAAATTATTTTTGTAAGTATTCTTCTTAATACGGGGCATTGATAATCAGTCTATTACATTTTCTTAAACATCCTCCAAAAAACACTGAACAATTTCTGCCGAAACTGTTCAGTATTTCTCGAGAAATTGCGAAGTGTTACGGCAGAAATTGTTCAGTGTTTTTGCGGGAGTTGTGAACCATCGGATTTTGCCGTCTCAAGAAGGCCTTCCTGATACAAAAAAATCCGTATAAATAAAACGGGGCGGTATCTGACGTGAATAGGAATGCGAAGATGCAACTGAAGTGCATTTTTTGTTTTGCACGAAATTATGCCGCGCAAAGTATAAATGTGAACATCTACTTACGTATTTATGAACAGTTACTTCAAGTCTGTTCTTTATTTAATCCGTTTCCACAGGCGGTTCAGGCGTAGCTTTCCGGTGCGGGGGTCTGTTGATTTCAGGATGAGAGCTGCTTTACCTACAATGAATTCTTCCGGAATAAGTCCCCAGTAACGGGAGTCCACTGAATTCATGCTGTCATCTCCACCCATGAAATAGTAATTATGCCTGAAGCGGTATCCTTCCAGCCGACTGCCGCGTAGCCATATTTCTTCGTCGTGGCAGGTCAGACTGTCGTGCTGTTCCCATTCTATCAGTTTTTTGTACAGCAGGTAGTTGGTCCGGTTCATCGGGATGGAATCATCTTTCCCGGGAATGTACATCGGACCGAAGTCCCGGATGTTCCACCCCATGAGGCTATCGAACGGAAGGGTGAAATACTGTTTGGCGGGAATATGGGCAGGGTCAAAGCGCATGATGCTCTTCTGCGATTCGATGTTCCCCACCAGCAGGTCTGTGTGTGCTATCTGGTAGATGCCGTCTGCCACATACAGCGTGTCGCCCGGAATGGCGATGCACCGTTTGATGTAGTATTTGGTGATTTGCATCTTCATTTTGTCCCACCTGTCCCATTCGGCATACGGGAAGTTGAACACCAGTACGTTGTTATGTCGTATGTCTCGCCATCCGGGCAGTCGGTAGATGTTCACCTCTTCACCCCGCAGGGCGGCAAATACGTTAAACAGACGGGCACCTACCGTCGGCTTCCAGACCATCACCACATCTCCTTTTATCAGCGTGGGTGACATGGAGTCGCTGGGAATCCGGAACGTGGCGATCAGAAACACCTGTGCTGCTACATAACATAGGGCTGCTACTACGGCCCCCCACGCGATGTTTGCTCCCCAATTGCCCCATTTCTTCATCCGTTCTCTGTGTGCTGCCTTCATCTTCTGTTTCTATGGCTTTTTTTCTATTCGTTCCAGGTATAGGCGTTTGGTCCGTTCATCGGCTATCGGGTTGCCTGTCAGCACCACACGGTTTTCTGCGTCCAGCAGCAGGTAGGTGTCTGCCGTGAATCCGTTCAGTTCTCCCATGCGGTTGTCCATGTCGATACATACCGGATAGTCGAATTCATCTCCTTCCAGCAGGAATTGCAGTTCTTCCCGGTCGTCGGGATAAAGAAAAAACAGAAACATCGCCTTGTCCTTGTCCGGTGCATCAGTCCCTTCCATCCACATTTTCCATCTGTCCAGATACAGCTTACACCCCATGCAGTCTGCCGTGTCGGCATATACCACGATTTTCCATACGGGGCGGTTCGTCTCAAAGGGTACTGTGTCCTTCGCCATCCGTGTGAATACTGCTTTGTCCGGAAACACGATTTCTTTTCCTGTTTCGTCCGGCTTCCTGCAAGCCGTTATCAGGACAAGTATCAGGCATATTCCTATTATCTTGTTCATAGTTGCCAAATATCCTGTCATGTTAATTTTGCACTACCCTGAATTCACACTGCCCCGTGCCCAGCAGTCCCTGCCCGTCGGTACCTTCCACCACGCCGATAAAGCCGGTGTTGATGTCCGAACAGTAGAATTCCGCTTCTGCCTCTCCGTTCTCGTCCGTCACTAAGTTGGGCAGCCAAAGCAAGGTATTGCGGGCATCGGGAAGGGGACTCCGCATATCGAATATGTCCGGTTGGTAGAACTCGCGCTTGCCGTAATAACCTTTGGTGCGGTAGATGTTGTTCATGCGTAGAAGTTCTTCTTCTGTAAATTCCGGTCCATCATATGTAATGAATTGGATGTCTGTCACAATCCAAACCCCATCAGGGCCAACCGGTTCATATTTTATCAGTTCATACGACTCTCCGATAACTGGTGCTGATTTCTTTCCATCATATGGGCAGCATGTCGGATGATGAGAATACCCTTTGTAATCGTTTAAAAAAGGATAGGGATTTGTACAGTCTTCACAGACCCACGCTCCGTTCAAATCTGCTTGTGCCAAAGAGTCCAGCCGCCCCATGAACTTATCCCGGAATATACGTGCCTTTTCTGCCGTTACCGTCACCTCCGATAAAAGAATACTGCCGTCAATTCCAATTCTAAGGTAATCTGGTTCCTTACTTACACGTTCGGGTTGCCTAATGGAGCAATATGCTTGCCGGGCTTTCCGCAAGCTGTCTGCTTGTCCAAACAAGTCCTCAAAAGCTATAGAAGGTTTGTAGCGGTCTTTGTCCAGCAAGGGTTTGATGTAGACGTAACCGCCCCGCAGTTTTTCCATTTGATTGGCAGATACCACAAAATATCCTGATGCATCGCTTTGTGTCATTTCTGCATTTCCTTCGGGACCGAACACTTGCACGAACTGCTCCATGCCTTCCACTTCCTTCCTCCCTTTCTTCGTACCGATGGTTTGCACACCGTTGATTTCATCGTGCAGGAATATGGAGGTGGATGTCACGGTGTCCCGCTCTTCCCACACATACCGCCGCCAGCCCTGCGTCAGCAGCAGCAGGTCCAGCGATTTCAAACGGTCTTTGTTCCGTTCGTCAAAGTAATACGCCGGATTATGAATGTTCCCCCTGATTTCCGTAGACAGGAAGCAGTAGGACAGCAGGTTTTCCGGAGCCTTTTCATTGACGTATACTTTATCGAACAGGCTCAGGGCCAGGTTTGCTTGCACGGGTCTGCCGTGTTCATCGGTCACCCGTATTTTCAACGTACCTTTTTCCCTTTTCCAATAGCGTATCTTATCGGTTTTCACTTCCATATACAGCTGTCTTTGCGGATGCACATACACCAAGCGTTCCGCCATGGGTCGGCCGGTTCCGTCATAAAGAGTGAATTCCGCGATGCCTTGTTGGGTAAATGTTTCCATCGGCATGCGCACTCTCAAACTGCCATGCAGGGTGGCTGTAGCCGTGCAGCAGGTCATGCCCCGCATGCGTCCCACCAACCGCACTGTTTGTGGAGTTGCATCTTCAGGCTGGGACAATTGGAAGTCAAGGTACCTATCTGACTGCTTTTGTAGACGGAGCGACAGGCCGGCAGTCTGTATGTTGCAGAAAGGGAACTCGCTGCCGTCATCCAGCACGGCTTTGTAAGAAGATGCCTTATGCGGAATCAGGAAGAAGAATCCCATGCCGTCGTGCAGGGACTTCAGTTGTGCCACCACACGTCCATCCTCTACCAATACCCCTTCTGCGGAAGCGGGCATTCCCTGTTCGTCTGTGGCCTTGAAAGCAACTTTCGAGGGAATGCCGTCTATCAAATCGCCTCCTTCCGGGAAGAATCGTAGCCGTACCACCGTGTTGGGTTTATCGGCCGTTTCCTTGTGCTCAAGTTTGTCCGCAATCTCCTTCACTACCCGTATCACCTTGGGATAGACAGGCATTAGCGTGTCGCGCAGGAAAGAATGGCGGGTATAGGCATGGATACGGTAGTCGCCTGGACGGAGGTCCTTGTCCACGTAGATGTGTCCCTCGGCCAATCCCTTGTGTATTGGGTATTTCTCTTGCCACACGATGCTGTCTCTGCCGTCCGCCATCTCCACGAACAGGGTACGGCTCCTGTCGGAAAGTGCCAGTGTCTGCGCATCGAAGGCATACGCCTTGAACCACAGGTCTTCCCCTGTCTCATATACGCCCTTGCTGGTCTGCAGGTACACCGTCTCGCGCAGGCCGTTGTAGTCCTGCGGGACGGAGTCGGCAGGTGTCTGGGCACGGGCTATAAAACCGCTTATACAGCATACGAGGAAACAGATTGTCTTTCTCATGATTAATGATGGTTAGTTTTCATTCTCTTTCAAATGGCGTTTCAGTTGCTGGAATATCACCGTTTGAGGTGACTGAAACGTATGTTTAGCAATCTCTCTTTCTTTTAACTGAATGACACAAGGATAAATGGAATTATTGGTCGGTACCACAAACAGGTTTTCTCTGTCTACATAGATATTCGGATGGTCCTTTATTGTGATGCCTGTCTTCTGTTGGAAAATCTTCAAGGAGGACAGATTGGTCAAGATATAGTGCCAATGACACTTCCCTGAACCAGTTCCGTGGAAGTCACGGAGGGTAAAAGGAACAGCATCAACGCGGCAGGTATCGCAAGCGGTTTGACCGATTCTTTCCGTTTACACACGATGTTTCAAAGATCACAGGGAAAATTCCCCTATGTAGCAAACTTCTTTCGTTTCAATCCTCAATGTAAGCATTCCCTGGGGGCTTCCATCCAATGTAAATGAATAACTGCCCGACAAGCTACTTTCTTCGGCATCGAACCATACATTGCCTTGCGCATCGGCAACCGTAATCCGTGCATTCTCCAATGCCTTCTCCGTATAAATACAGAGGACATTGCCCTCAAGAGTGGCGGTGGGAGTAGTGGAGAGAGAACGGTCATCTTGTGCCCACCAATCTTCATGTTCGTACACATGCAGGATGATTTCCTGCGTTTCAACAGCCTTTGCTGGCGTACAAAGCAATAAGCCGGACAATACAAATAAAAAATGTAGCAATTGTGTAAATTTCATAACCTAACTGTTTAGTGACTGCAAAAATGACCATTATTAGGCATTTGACATCGGGTTTCCCATAAAAATGTGTATGCAGATTTGTATGCAATACTCCTTAACGCCTGCAATGAGGAGTCTTGCATATAGCCTGCATATCAAATTAAAGGTTTTATGCCACAAGCGGTAACCGCTGGGCAGATGTCAGTCCAGATAGTGAAATTAGCCAAAATGATTTACAAGACAGTTCATTCAAAGAGAGAGGACAATCTGGTCCCACGACTCTGCCTTTCCACTTTCCCCGGTTGCTTTTTTATAAAGACGTACCCGAATGGACGAAATGCTGCTCGGTTTCAAGCCGGTCAGACGGGCAATATCCGCCGGACGAAACAAGAGTTTAATCAAGAGACTCACGTGCCACTCATTTTCGTTGGGAGCACACAGAAGTTCCAAGTGTTCAAAAAAATGCGGATATGCAGTTGCCGAAAGTCTGCGCAACTCATCCCATTCTTCGGAAGTGACGAATCCATCACCGCGGGGTGCGTGGGCGCGTTGCTGTAACTCGGCATACAGTGTGGAATGCATTAGGGCTTCCCTTGCTTCCTCATCTTCCTCCGTTTCTATCCGGTTCTTCTCCAAAACATGGTTTATCAGTTCCAGCCTGCGTTTTTTCTTCATATCTTGGACGCCATCGGCCTTTTGCATTTCCTGCTGCATTTTTTCCAGTTGTTTTTTCTCTTGCAGGTAGGCTTCGAGCATTTCGTTCTTTTTTCGCTGTTCGGCTATGATTTGCATATATCTGCGCTGCTGCTCCTGTTTTTCCTGCCTGACGCGTCGATAGTATTGTCCAAAGGCAGCCAAGGAGGCAAGAAGAGTTACAATAACCAATCCGCCTATCCAGATGATGAACCGGTTATGGGCATTCTGTTCTTTTAGCCTGGCATTCTCCTGTTCGCTTTTCAGATAGTCATAATCTGCATAAGTTTTCAGTTCATTGGCTTTACGGTCCAGTGTCCGGAGGGAGTCGGCATATTGCAGCCAGCCGTTGAACAGCGTGTCAAGTGGAGGGTTGCCGACTTGCCGGATTAACAGGCCGGTCAGTTCACGATAAGCCTTCTCTTTCGCATAAACCGTGCCAATCTCCAACAGTTTCCGGTTATAGTAATCGGCAGAATCTGTTTTTCCGATAGTCTTGTAGAAGTGGGCGGCAATGGAATAGACGGCACTCCGGTTGGGGCGTTCCACCTGTAGCAGAGCCTCTGCCAATGCGGCACGTGCCGAATCATAAGATTGTATTTCTATATAAGCACTAGACAACTGGCTCTGCATCATGCGGGACAGATCCGTGCGTTGCAGCAGGTCGGCTATTTGTTTGGCTCGCTTGAAATAAGGGAGCACGCTGTCCGGCCGATGCAGCTCGCGGTACATATTGGCTATGTCGCGCAAGGCGAAGAGCATGTCTACGCTGTCACAAGCAGAAGTGCTGATTTTCAACTTCTCTTGATACATAGCTAAGGCTTCTCGGTACATCTTCCGGTAAGCATACAATGTGGCACGCTGGCTATAGATTTTGCTTTTCAGGTGAACATCCGTGTCTCCGTTCTGCCGGATGGCCTCCAACGCTTTTTGAAACCAAGACAATGCCTGCAAGTCATCGCCCAAATCCCGATATACCCGTCCTGCATAATAATAGGCTTCGGGCAGGAGACGAGGGTCGCCTCCCTCTATATAATAATGGAGTACAGGACGTATCAGGCTGTCCGATGTGTGGGGCAGGTAGGCCTTGTCTGCCGCCTTGATGCAAAGCAGGCGATAGTACATGCGGTGCGACAATGGGGCATCAGCTGTATCGGCTGCCAGCCGTGTCAACAAGCACAGGGCACTGTCCGGACGTACAGACGAAAGGCTGTCCGCCGTCAGCAACGAAGCCGGATAACGGCCGGGACTACAGGACGCAAGCAGCACCGGCAGGATGACCCATAGCAAGAACCTGCATTTCATGCTGCAAAAATAGAATTTAAAATGCAAACCGACAAATAATCTGCCTTGCTCAAAGGCTGCCCTTTTGTTTAGCCTCTGTTTCATGACCGGGCTGTCCGCTTTCATTAAAAAAAAAGAATGGCACACCAATGACGTGGATAGAACAGATGCACACCGTTTTTTTCAGTTGTCAATCAACCAACTGTCATCTGTGGTCATCCGTCCTATCCGCGTCATTGGTGTGCCATTCGGATTTCGGCACTCCTCATCATCCTTCTTCAAGAAGAATGTATGTCCGGGAGGGTGGGGGAGTATCAGTCAACTTTTACCCAGCTTCCTTCAATCCAGTCGCAAGCAGCGATGGCATCGTTCAGCGAGGCGATGCTCAGGCTCGTGTCCACGCTGTTGCCTTCGCCGGCCAGGAAGTTGTCGGTCGTGAAGATGCCTTCTTCGCTTACGAAGTCAGCGCTGATGGTGATGTTGGTCAGCGAGGAAGTGCCGTCCAGCAAGGCGTTTTCGGTCGGTTCTGTCTCTACCGTCAAGGGCATGCTCTTGCCGCAGATGCGGGCATTGTCCATTGTCACCTGGGTGCCTTCACGCAGACGGACGCCACGGCCATCAGCACCGTTGCCCACGAGCAGCAGGTTGCTCAGGTTGGGGTGAGCCACCGGTTCGGCGAGATTGTTGTCACCATTGTTGTCGGCCTCGATCAGGCAGTCGCAGGCATAACCCAAAGAGCTTTCTGCTTCCTGGTAAGCCATCAGGTTCGTGCCCGTGCCGTTCCATCCTTCTGTCCAGTCGAAGGAGTCGTCGCTGCAGCTCACCACGACCATGTCGCTCACGTTGACAGAGCCGCCGAAGAATTCAAAGCCGTCGTCCGAACCCTTGTAAGCCTGGCAGTGGTCTACCGTCGTGCCGTTGCCCACGCCATAGAAGGAGATGCCGTTGGCCTCATGTTCTTCGTCGAAGGCATAACCCGTGTATTCCACGCGGACGTATTGCAGCGTGCCGGAGTTGTCATCTTCTACATCGCCACCGTAAGGAGCGTTGCCGATTTCAGAGTAACCGCCACCCTCGGCATTGGTGTGGGCACGTCCGCAGATGTGGATGCCGCCCCAGGCGCCGGCTTCTTCTCTTTCGGAAGTCATCACGATGGGAGCGTCGGCTGTACCTACAGCGTTGATCTTGGCACCCTGCTCGATGAGGATGTAGTCCACGATTTCATCGTATTTGGCAATGAGCGTGACGCCTTCCTCGATATTCAGCGTGGCACCTTCGCGCACGATGTACTGTCCGCTCAGGTAGTAGGTGTTGCCTGCACCCAGCGTGACGTCTTCAGAGATTTCGCCGATCAGTGTGCTGCCATCGGCCAGGGCGTTGCTGCTTTCGTTCCAACTCTGTGTCCATCCGGCAGCCCAGGAGTTTTCGGCGATGATGTCGTCGTATGAACTGTAGGGGTTCACTTGGTTGCTCTCGTTGCCGTCGGCTTCAAACTCTTCGTTGGTGTAAGTGCCTTCATCGCTCAGGACAACGCCGCTGATTTTCACATTGCTCATTGTGGAAGTGCCGTCCAGCAATGCGTTCTCCGTTTCGGGGCTTTCCACGTGGAGGGCATCGCCTTTACCGTAGATTTGCACATTTTCCATCTTGACTTGCGTGCCACGACGCAGGTGTACGCCGTTGCCGGCAGCGCCGTTGCCGATGAGGATGGCATTCTTGATGGTCGGTGCGGAAACGGGCGTAGCGCTATGGTTTTGTTCGTTGTTGTCGGCTTCGATGAGGCAGTCGCAGGCATAGCCCAGTGTCTCTTCGCTCTCTTGCGTGGCAATCAGGTTGGTGGCCGTGCCGTTCCAGCCTTCCGTCCAGTCGAAGGAGTCATCGCTGCAGTCGGTCACTACCATGTTGCTGATATTAACCGAACCGCCGAAGAATTCAAAGCCGTCGTCCGAACCGCGGTAAGCCTGGCAGTGGTCTACCGTCGTGCCATTGCCCACGCCATAGAACGAGATGCCGTTGGCTTCGTGCTCTTCGTCGAAAGCGTAACCGGTGTATTCCACACGTACATAGCGCAGCGTACCGGAGTTGTCGGAATCGTCGTTGCCGCCGTAAGGAGCGTTGCCTATTTCTGAATATCCGCCTCCCTCGGCATTGGTGTGGGCACGTCCGCAGATGTGGATGCCGCCCCATGCGCCCGGCTCTTTCTGTTCGCTGGTCATGATGATGGGGCTGCTGGCCGTACCTTCGGCTTCAATGCGTGCGCCTTGTTTTACCAGGATATAGTCTACGATGTCATCGTGTACGGCAACGATTTGGACGCCGGGTTCGATGGTCAGCGTAGCGCCTTCTTCTACGATGTATTGGCCACTCAGGCGATAAGTGGTGCCGCTGGTCAGCGTTACATCTTCGGTGATGCTTCCGGTCAGCGTGGTTTCGGAAGTCGGATTGTCGCCACCGTTGTCTGTTGTTTCGTCGTCACTGCAGGCAGTGAAGAGTGTCAGACCGGCCAAGAAAGCCAGTGAGAAAAGTTTTTCGTTCATTCTTTTCATAATCAAATAATGAATTGGTGAATATTCTTATAGTCTTTGTGAAGGGTTAGAGTTTGTATGTGAATCCGATGGAGAAGCCTGCCCCGTCCTTGTAGCGTTCTACTTCAATCACTTCGCCCGTGGTGGGCACATCTTGTTTGAAGACGATGGCGCGGTTCAGCAGGTCGTCCACTTGGAGACTGAGGCTGAAGCGGTTGTTGAAGGCATAGCTTGCCCGGAAGTTCATCGTGTGGCGGGTCTGCTCCTTGATGTCACCCAGCTGGGAAACGCCGACGGCATGGATGCGCTTGCCTTGCAGGTTGTAGAGCAGGGCGAGGTTCAGCTGCTTGTCCTCGCCGAAGCGGGGCGAGTAGGTCAGGTCGGCATTCAGCAGGATGGGCGAGGCACCTTGCAGGGAACGTTCCTTGTTGGTGTAGGCTCCGCCTTCGGGCAGTTTCACGTTGGTGTACATATAGGATACGTTGGCGCCCAGTCGCAGGTCTTTGACCAGCATCTTGCGTACTTCGGCCTCTATGCCGGCAGCCATGCCCTGGTCAGCATTCTGGAAGGAGTGCATGGTGGCGCCGCCTTGCAGGCGTTGTATGCGTTCGATGGGTTTGTCCAGGTGTTTGAAGTAGCCTGTGATGGAGAACATGTCTCCGTCCTGGCCGAAGCGTTCGTAGCGTAGGTCGAAGTTGTAGTTGTAGCCGTTCTGCAGTTCTTCGTTACCACGGATTTGGGCGGCGCCGTAGGATTCCTGGTAGAGGAAGGGAGCCATCTCGATGAACGAGGGGCGGGTGATGGTGCGCGACAGCGAGAAGCGCAGGTTATTCTTGTCGTTGATGCTGTATTTCAGGTTCACCGTGGGGAAGAAGTCATGCTTGTTCATGTCGCGGCGGCTCTGGAACTTGGTCTGGCCCTCCATGGCATATTCCACCCATTGCTTGGCGTACTCATAGCGCAGGCCGATGTTGACCAGCAGGTTGCTGAGCGGGTAGAAGTCCGTCTGTGCATAGGCAGCATATATCTCCATGCCTGCCCGGTAGGTGTCGTGGGGCTGCATGCGGCGTTCGATGACAATCTGTCCGTTTGCGACGTTCTCCTGGTTGAGGTAGTCGTCCGTGTGGTAGATGTTGTCAATGACCGGGTTCAAGCGGTTGAGGTTGTAGTAGAATCGTGTGCCCATGTAGTCGCGGTTCTTGTCCTTGTAGCTGAAGCCCACGCGCACGTTGTTCTCTTCGTTCCACTTGTATCTGAGCGACAGGTTGCCTACCCATTCGTCTTCGTTGAGGTCGCCGAAGTAGCGCATGGTCTCCTGGCGGTTGAGCTTGAAGAGGCTGAGCGTGCCGTCGTCTTCTTTTTCGAACATCACCTGCCGGCGGTCGGGTTCCTCGCTGCTGGTCTTTCCGTACGACCCTCCCCAGGCCAGTTCCCATTGCTTGCCGAAGTGGTGCAAGCCGTTGAGCTGATGGTTTTGCAGGGTGTAGATGTGGGTGATGTCATTGCTGCCTATCAGGGGATGGCCTTCGGCGTCCACACCTTCGCGCCGCTGGTAGCTGTCTTCGGCATTGCGGGCGTAGAAGAAGGTGTAGCCGATGCGGTCGTTCTCGCGCAGCGTGAGTCCGATGGAAGCCAGGCCTGCCAGCTTGAGCGAGGAGGTATATTCGTCATACCCGAAGTCGTTCTGCACGTTGCCTGTGGCTTCCAGTGTTTTGTAAAAAGCGTCTTTCATTACTTGTGTTCCGTTGCTGGCACTGAATGAAGCCAGCAGGCTCAGGGTCTGGTTGCCCACGGCGATGTTGCGGCCGAAGCCGATGTTTCCGCCAAATTCGGGCAGGGCGGTCTTCTTCTCCACCTCGAAGGTAGTATTGAAAATGTTGTTCTGGACTACGTAGTCTTCGAAGTCCGACAGGCTCATGTCGTAGATGCTCTGGTCCATCGAGGGGTTCTTGAAGAGCGTTCCGCGGTCCATCTGGTAGAAGTCTTGTCCCAAGGCGTTGAAGCGGCCGCCCACGTTGAAGCTGACGTTGAAGAAATTGTCTACCATGTTCTCCTTCGTGCTGATGTCGATGTGCGCACCGCTGTAGTCGGCAAAGACGGCGGCGTCATACACCTTGCTGACCGTGATGTTCTGCACGGTGCTCGAGGGGAAGAGGTCCAGGGGGATAAGTTTGTTGTCCGGATTGGGCGAGGCGATGGGCAGCCCGTTCAGGGTAGTGGTGCTGTATCGGTCGCCCAGTCCGCGTACGATGAGTTGTCCGGCATCGGCAATGGAGATGCCGGTAATCTGTTTCACGCCTTCTTGCACGTTGCTGATGCCTTTCAAGGTCATCTCCTTGGCGCCCATGTTCTCGATGGCGAGGGTGGCCTTCTGGCGTTCCATCTGCAAGGCGCGTTCTCCTTCCAGGTTCTTGCGGGCTGTGACAGTCACTTCGCCCAATACTTCCGTGTCGGTAACCAATTCGAAGTTCATCACTTTGTCTGTCTGATCGATAACCAGGTTTTCTACGATTTCTGTCCGGTAGCCGATGTAGGAAATCTGCAAGGTATAGGTACCGGGTTTCAGATTCAGCTGGTAGTTGCCGTCTATGTCGGCCACGGCCCCCGTGGTTGTCCCCATAACCTGTACGGTGGCACCCGTCAATGGCTCACGCGTTGATTTGTCAGTGATATTACCTTTGAGGTTTCCTGCCATGACAGCCATGCAGGAGAGCGAAAATAGTAAAATGAGGAAGAGAATCCTTCCCAAATCCAGTCTTGTACTCATCTTTTTAATCTTGTTTCTTTTTCTGCTGCAAAGATGAGGCTTTCGTGTGACGTGGATACTACGAGGGTGGTACGTCTGTCTTGCAGAATTGTTACAAGCCGGTTACGGATATTTCTTTGGTATTACAATGTTATAGGAATTGAGGAATTAAGAAGTTATTACTCCCCAAAGATAGAGTCATTTCATGCTGATTAAGCAGATGTTGATATTTAGTTTATATGAAGGAGTTAAGAAGTTAAGGAGTTATCACTCCGCTTTGTCCCGTTAGGAGTTAAGCCGATAGTAAGCCAATGAGAACCGTATACACAGAGGTATTGGCTTAACTTCTAACTCCTTAACTCCTCAAAAGATAATATCATTCAATTCTTGCGACTTAAGTAGATGTTGAAAATTAATTTATATGATGTGTGCCTGTCATGTTGAGCGGAGCGAAGCGAAGTCGAAACATCTCCCGAAAGACACGATTCCCTTGGGCAGTGCA
>DWZE01000051.1 GCA_019118325.1 Candidatus Bacteroides intestinavium | reverse complement strand
GGCCGGGCGTAAATCTTGTGAAGATTGCCCCAAAAAACTTTATCAAGGGGCGCGCGTTTCGTTTTTTATGCCTACTTTTGGGCGTGTAAAAGCTAATCACATTTATGACATCACTCGACAACACTATCCCGACACGGCCGTTGCCCCAACTGAAGGAACGGCGCCTGCCCGATGCCTGCCGCCCCGAGGCGCAGGCTTTGCTGCAAGAAATATATGGTTATGCGGACTTCCGCGAGTTGGAGGTCTACGACGACCTCTTCCGGGGGAAGGATACCATCCGCATTTCCCAAGGCCAATTGATAGAACACGTCCTGTGCGAGGCGGAGAAGGCCCGCGAAGGCGAGGCGGACGTGGACAACGTCTTGCTGACGGCGCCCACCGGGGCGGGCAAGTCCCTGCTGTTCCAGTTGCCTGCCATCTACCTGGGCCGCCGGTACGGGATGCTGACCTTGGTCGTGTCGCCGCTGAAGGCCCTCATCGTGGACCAGGTGGAGAGCTTGCAGGACGTGGGCTACGACCGCGTGGGCTATGCCTCGTCCGACCTCTCGCCCGAGCAGAAGGCGGAGGTGTATCGCCGGGTGCGCGAGGGAGAGATTGACTTGTTCTACCTCTCGCCCGAGTTGTTGCTGTCTTATGACATCCGCCACTTCACGGGCGACCGCCACATCGGCCTGGTGGTGGTGGACGAGGCGCACACGGTGACCACGTGGGGCAAGGAGTTCCGCGTGGACTACTGGTTCCTGGGCCGCTACCTCCGGGGGCTGAAGGCGACGCTGGGCTATGCCTTCCCGCTCTTCGCCCTGACCGCCACGGCCGTCTGGAATCCCAATGGCGACAATGACATGGTGTTCGAGACTATCCGCTCGCTCCAGATGGAGCCGTGCGTGCTCTACGTGGGCACGGTGAAGCGCCGGAACATCGGCTTCGACATCCGGCAAATGGCCATCGAGGAGGGCGAGACTTACGACAAGGCCAAGCAGCGCGTCGTCTCCGCCCGCGTCGAGGATTACCTGGACGGGCACAAGACGCTGCTCTACTATCCCTTTGCCGGCGGCATCGACATGCGCATCAAGTCGTGGGTGCGGGCGCAGAACTGGCACCTGGTGGCCTCCTATTACGGCAAGAAGGAACGCGAGGAGAAGGCGCAAATCGTGCAAGACTTCAAGAGCGGCGAGAAGCGGCTCATCGTGGCTACCAAGGCATTTGGCATGGGCGTGGACATCAGCGACATCGACCGCGTGTACCACGTGGCGCCCTCCAGCACTTTCGTGGACTATATCCAGGAAATCGGCCGCGCGGCCCGCGACCTCGACGTGCAGGGCGTGGCTGCCACTGACTTCCACGAACGGGACTTCTATTATATGAAGCGGCTGCACCAGTTGGGCAATATCGCCCAGGAGCAGTTGGCGCTGATTCTGAAGAAGCTGGTAGAGGTGTACCGGATGAAGGGCGGCAAGCGGGAAATGCTGGTGTCCCTTTCGGACTTCGAGTTTGTGGTGAAGCTGCCTCGCACCAAGAACAAGCTGGAGTATGAGTCCGAACTCGGCCAGTTCACCAAGACCGCCCTCCTGTGGCTGGAAGACGACCTGGCCCGCCGCTACGGCCATCCGCTGCTGGAGATAAGCCCGCGCAACCTGCTGACCGAGGGCTATATCCAGGACAAGACCGGGCCGGACTTTGCCCGCCAGTATGCCGCCTATCTCACCCCCGTGCCGGGCGAGGAAAGCATCTACGTGGCGCAACTGGAGAAATTGTGGGAAGAGGGCTTCCCCGAACTGGGCTATAAGGAATTCAAGCAGAAGCTGAACAACGGCACCCTGCGCGAAGGCTCGCGTGCCGTGTCGGTGGGCAAGCACGAGGTGCTGCTGAAGGAGGACGCCGCCGACATCCGCCGGAAGCTGGACGCCCTGTTCAAGAGCCTGACGACGATGATGAAGCTGGCCCTCATCAAGAGCAAGGGAAAATTTGAAGAAGAAGACCTGCGCAACATCTTCCTGGAGCACCAGATGGACGTGCGTTCGGCCAAGCGCTTCATCGGCTCCCTGCTGGAGAGCCGCACGGAGGAAGGGCGCAGCGTGAGCTACATCACCAGCGCGAAGAAGAAGGAGAGCAACGACCTGTTGTTCACCGTCACCCGTGGCTTCGACCTGCTGCTGGGCCGCTACCAGAAGCTGTGCGCCCAGCGCATCGCGGGCAACCGGGGCGACCGGCTGACTTTCTATTGCACGCCATTCTCCGACCTCAATACGTTGCTCAACCTGCTGTCCATGCTGGGATGCCTGTCCTTCAGCGTGGAGGGGGGCGGGACGCCTTGCGTGCTTGTCCGCTTCAACGACCCGGACCTGTTGCAGCAGCTGACCGCCACAGACGACTATCGCAACCGGATTCTGGATACCAACGAGTTGATATTCCAAGAGCAGATGGAGCTGTTTACCCTCTTCTTCGGCACGGACCGTCTGGACGATGCGCAACGCTGGGACTTCATCGAAGACTATTTCACCGGCATGAGCGTGGAGGAACTGCGGGAAAAGTACGGATAATCTATATGGTATGCCCTTATCCGCCTGCC